>NZ_JAPWDU010000006.1:300000-547430 GCF_027257155.1 Cerasicoccus sp. TK19100 | reverse complement strand
TTTTCCCATTCAACCAGTATGAATAAGGACAAAAATTGTACAAGCAATTTATGACGAAAACTTCGCTGACAATACACTAGGTCTTGTGTGCAACCTATCAGACTGAGCCCTGAAGGGGCGGCAGCAACCAAGTTGATGAAGCCGTGCTTTCAGCACTCCAATGATGTGTGGATCTTTATTCCTAGGGCTGCGCTTCGTCACTTTGCTCCTCGCTGACCCTAGGCTAATATGAGCCCGCGCCCTTGGCGCTCAGAATGAATGTCAGTTGGCCCTAGCTAACTACCGGCCACCGTTTCCCCAACGCTCTTCGACGATTCCGCCCGGCCCGCATGCCCGACGGAAGCTTCTCCATGCGGCAAGCACGCCAACCGAAGCAACTGGGCCAAAATAGCGTTTCCCTACGCTATGTTTTGCAAAAGCCCTATGCTTCTTTTCCGAAAAGCCTACTGGGTCTTTTTCAAAAAGCCCTATGCTATGTTTTCAAAAAGCAGCATGCTGTGTTTTGAAAAAGCCACTACTGTTGTTTCTACAACACAGCCACTGTTGTTGAGGCAACATAGCCACTGTTGTCGTACCAACAACAGTAGTGGCTTTTTTGAATCTCCCCACCGAGCTTTTCGAAGACCACCGAAACCACCTGCTCAGCCAATCAACACAAACAGAGCTTCGACACAAACTGCGTTGATTGAACAGCACTCTCGTCACCCCCAATCATTGGCAATCCGCCATGAGCACAACCATTAGTCACAGCCAAAATCAGCTGTTCCATAACATGCTGAAATCTTGACGCACGGTGGCATATACCATGAACTTCTCGGGCAAATTGACGAAAGACCAAAAAGCTAACCTCACACACGACACCACCATCTACCTGCTACTAAAACCATGAAGAAAGAACAGTTCACACGTGATGGAAGTTACGGCTTTCAAGTCTATTCGTGGGAAGAAAACATCAAGACCGACATTGGAGAGTTCGGGGTTGAAATCCAGATAATGGATGGGAGTTCGTTGGATCAGCAATTGCTCGATATGATATCCACTCTGATTGAGACTGGAAAAACGAAAACCCTAGCCATTCGAGACCATATTTACGCAAGCTATAAAGCGTTTGCCGATGAACAACCTGAATACCTGGAAGATCTCGATATACCTACAGATCTTACCAAGAATCAAGTCATGGAGCATGTTGACTCGATGAATTTTGTTGTCCTCAAAGATCCTGAAGCGGAAAGAACACTTGATAGCTTCATCCACGTCAGACCGATATGGGATGAAGAGCACACTCTGTATATTCGCTGTGAGATCAATTCACTCACCGTGTTTGACCCGATGTCAGGTGAGTGACCTCAAAGAGCTTAGCATCCAACCCTCACTGACCTGCTGATTTATCACAATTCGCAATATTCTACGCCTTCCCGCCTCATCCCTAGCACCCAGCAAAACCCCAACGCGAAATAACGCTATTTTTCTAAAAGCTAAAGCAAGCATGTATGGAGATTAAACCCAAGTTCTTGCATCGACTTATGTTTGGTGAGTCGTCCCGAAGGAATTATCGTATAGACGAGGATCAAGAGGTATTCGAAGTATTTGAGATAACTTCAAATACGAATCAACTATTGAAAACATTGAGATTTCGCGAGTTGTCTCACCTAGAATACTATGAAGATACAAATGGAAACAGCCGCATTGAATTAGCAACCAATTCTGGCGAAACATTCCTGTTGAGTTTATTCCTTAGAGGTGAAGAAGACGACGGACCAGGAGTCGGCAATAACTGCTTCAAAATCTCAAGCGTCAACGATGAAAACCCTGTTGAGATTGTGGAGATGTTAACCAAGAAGCTTCGGATAAGACTTGGGAAAACAGCGATTGAAATGAAGAACCCAGTTCAATGCACTGCGTGCGGCCAAAAGATTCCCGAAGGTGTCGATAAGTGTATTTATTGCGGTAAGCGATTTGACTGAAACCTTTCGAATCAAACCAAGACAGTTAAGGACTTTCGATGAATTACTTCCCCAGCCTATCGCATCAAATCACCCCTAGCACAGAAACAGCTCTGTAAAAATGCCGACTCCTCCCCCACTTCCCAGCAAAAGCGGGCCGCCACCACTTCCTTCCACACGCGTGCCGCCACCTCTGCCGACAGGGTTGGGGCGCAAGGCGGAGACATGCCGCTCAAATGCGATCACCGTGTCGGTCTTAGGCACCCTGTTATTCTCAGCCGTGGCACTGGTCATTGCCCTGGATGGTAGCAAAACGTGGGATCTGAAACTCTTTGCAGCTTGCATCGCGCTGTTTAGTTGGATCGGGTTGATCGGCCTGATCCTCAGAACGAGACAGTATGCCTGGGCAGCTTATGTAACGTTCGGCGTCATGCTGCTGGGCTTTCCTATCGGCACCATCCTCGGTGTCTACGGAATGAAGTGGATGCAGAACATCTACCCCAAACCCAAGTAACCGCGCAAGACTGGCTTGCGCCTAGCCTTTCGTCATATCTGTCGAGCCACGGATGACGAGCTCGTGCTTGAAGCGCTGGGTCTTGGCTTCGGGGAGCTCGCCTTCTTCGCGGTATTCGAAGAGATAACGGCAGGCTGCGGTGACCATCTCTTCGATCGGGATGCTCATCGTGGTCAAGTCGGCGTGGCTGGAGTAAGGGTCGTTGTCATAACCGGTGACCATGACATCATCCGGCGTGTGCAGGCCAGCGCGATGCAGAAGCGTCATCAAGCGGTTAGCGGAAGAGTCCGACCAGCAGAAGACGACCGGCTTTTGGCCAAGCTTCTTGGACTCCTGAAGGAAGTCGAAGAGCTTGGTCTTCTCCTCGGAATTCTCACCAAAGTCCGATTCCGGAATCAGCAGTGAGTCCTTCTCGGGCAAGTTTTCCGACACAAATTTGGAAAAGGCGCGCTCACGACCGCCCGAGACCTTGGAGCGCTTGACGCTGGAGACCATCGCCATGCGACGGCAGCCGACCTCATCGAACAGGTGCTTGATGATGATCTTCATCGAGGCCTCATCGTTGTCCACGGCTTGGAAGAGCCCGGACATTTTCGGCATCTTGCGGCGGATCAGGCCGACGGCCACGCCGTTCTTGAGCAGTTGCTCAATGTAGTCCTTGTATTGGTTCGGGCAGAAAACGACCAAGCCCTTGCAGCCCAGCGAGTAAACCCCACCGCTGTTGCTCGGATCGATGCGGCGCAAAATGTCCTCCTCGGCAAAGAGCTTGCAGTCGTAGTCGCGGTTGGACGCGATAGCGCGGAAGGTCGAAACAGCGCGGTTGTAGAAGCCGTCGTGCATGCAGCCGGCCTCAGGCAGTACGATGCCGATGGAGCGCGTGGTCATGCGGCGGGCGGCAGAGACGTTGCCGAGCAAGTCGTAGTTTAGCTCGCGTGCAACCTGACGAACTTTCTCACTGGTGGACTCGGAGATATCGCCTTTGTTGTTGAGCACGGAAGATACCGTGTAAATGGAATAACCGGATGCCTGGGCGACGTCGCGGATGGTGGCTCTACGTTTTGTTTTCATGCGCTTGTTAGGTCTAACTAACAGCATAGATTGCCCTAACGAAACAACCGAAAACTTCGTCGATACACCATAAATTCACACACCAAACGCCATCAAGGGCGTGATGTCTCACGGCGCGGTAGACGTTGTTCCCGTCTCATCGATGACGTGCCCCCATTTGGCGCACAAGTCCGGGCCGTATTCAAAGGCATCCCCCTGGCGCACCAGCTCGGCGTGAAGCTGGCGGGCCAACTGCTCGCGAACAGCCGCGTAGGTGTCGTCGTCGATGCGGTTGATTAATTGATACGGGTCCAACTCGTTATCGTAAAGCAACCAGGGACCCTCACGCGTCTCGGCATAAGTATAGCGCTGGGAGCGAAGCCCGCGGTATTCGCGACCGCCCCTGGCGCGCTGAAACTCTCCCGATGGATGGTAGCAGGCCAGCAGCGCAGCATAGTCGGGGTCGACAGGGCCACCTCGCGCGGCCTCGGCAAAGCTTCGGCCCTCCAGTGCGTCATCGAGCGGTAGCCCACAGAGGTCGAGCAGCGTCGGCTGGTGGTCGAGCACATCGATCAACGCATCGGATACGCGGCCTTCGCGCCCCAAGCCGACAGGCCAGCGCATGAGGAAAGGTATCCGCATCGACTCCTCCCAAGGTTTCTGCTTTCGCTCCTGCCCCTGAGAGTGCAACATGTCACCGTGGTCAGCCGTGAAGACGAGGATCGTATTTTCCTCCAACCCGGTCTCTGCCAGCGTCTGCCGCAAGCGGGCAAACTGGTCGTCCAGCGCGGTACAGTGCGCGTAGTAGCCGGCCAAATCCATACGCGCTCTTTCAGCACGATCAGCAGGGATGTTAGGCGGCAAAATAATGTCCTCCGGCCGATACATTCTTCGGTATTTTTCGGGTGCCGAACCGTAGGGGTCATGCGGCGGCCCCCAGGAAAGCATCATCAGGAAGGGCTTGTCGCCGGGCTTTCTTTGGCGCAGGTAGTCGCAGGCCTCGGTGGTTTGGGCTATGGCGTCGTAGCCGTCCCAGAGTTTGCGCTCATCTGAGGCACCCTCGTAGTAGGGTGAGTGGTTATAGTTGTGGGTACATTCTAGCACTTTCCAGTGGTCGAAGCCGCGCTGACGCTCCGGCGGAATGAAGGCTTCGCGACCATGCCCTTCGATGTGCCATTTCCCGATGTAAGATCTGTCATATTCTGACTCGGCAAAACGCTGCGCAATCGACTTACGATCGTGCGGCAGGCAAACGTCGTTCAAAAACACGCCATGGCTGAGCGGCCGTTGGCCACTAATAAGCGTCGCCCGGGCGGGGCAGCAAACGGGCACGCCGGACACCGCCTTACGGAAGTTAACCGCCTCACTGGCAAAGAGATCGAGATGCGGTGTTTTGACATTGGGGTCACCGGCGTAGCCCATTGCTTGGGCGCGCCACTGGTCCGCAAACACGTAGAGCACATTGGGGGGAGTTGGCATATTTTCATTACGTGATAGGTTGCGGCAAAGCACAACCCGAATTTGCGGCTCCATATCCAAAGCGCGCATTGGTCTTGAATTCTCGAAGGAGGTCCCCATTACCTAGCGCCATGAGTTTTAAACCCGACATGGTCTGGGGTGCCGCCACGGCGTCCTATCAAATTGAAGGTGGCTGGGATGCAGACGGCAAGGGCCCGTCCGTCTGGGACCGCATGGCGCGCTGGCCGGGCAAGGTCAAGTTTGGCGACACCGGTAACGTCTCCAGTGATCACTACCATCGCTACCCGGAAGACGTCGCGATCATGAAGGAGATCGGCCTGCAGGCCTACCGCTTTTCGCTCAGCTGGCCGCGCATCATGCCCGAGGGCAAAGGGGCCGTCAATCAGGCTGGGCTGGACTTCTACAGCCGCCTCGTCGACTCCCTGCTGGAGACCGGCATCACGCCTTGGGTAACGCTCTTTCACTGGGACTACCCGCTGCACCTCTTTTATGAAGGCGGCTGGATGAACTCCGCCAGCCCCCAGTGGTTCGAGGACTACACCGAAGTCGTCGTCAAGGCCCTCGGTGACCGGGTGAAGCATTGGATCACCCACAACGAGCCACAGATGTTTATCGGCCTGGGTCACGAAGTCGGCGAACACGCGCCCGGCATGAAGCACCCCCGCTCCGACTTGGCGCGCATGATCCACCACACGCTGCTCGCGCACGGCAAGTCCTGCCGGAAAATCCGCGAGCACGTCGACGGCGCGCAGATCGGCTGGGCAACCGCCAACGGTGCCTTCCAAGTAGCCGACCCGAGCGATGAAGGCGTGGTCGCGCAAGCCAAGGCAGACCTGTTCGACTACACCGAAACCGGCGTCATGGCCTTCCAACCTGCCGTGTGGAATGACCCGGCGTTCTTCGGCAAGTATCCCGAGAACTTCTTGCGCCTCCATGGCCAATCCCTGCCCAAGGGCTGGGAGGAAGACATGGCCGCGATCCAGCACCCGCTCGACTTCTCCGGCTTCAACACCTACAACGCCGCGCGCCACTACTTCCGCAACGAGCAGGGCGAAGTTGCCTTCGAAGAGCCCTGGCACTTCGGCAACGGCTTCCCCCGCACGCACTTCCAATGGGCCATCACGCCCGAGTGCCTTTACTGGACAGCTGTCGCCTTCTACGAGCGCTACCAGGCACCGATCGCAATTCTGGAAAACGGCCTCAGCGGCGCGGACTGGGTCCATACCGACGGCAAGTGCCACGACTACCACCGCATCGACTTCCTGACGCGCTACTTGAGCAACCTGCGCCGTGCCGCCAAGGACGGCGTCGACGTCGCCGCTTATTTCCAGTGGTCCCTGCTCGACAACTTCGAATGGGCCGAGGGATACAATCACCGCTTCGGCCTCGTCCACGTGGACTATGAGACCCTCAAGCGCACGCCCAAGGACTCCGCCTACTGGTACTCTGAAGTGATCAAAAGCAACGGGACGAATTTTTAACGTCCCGTTGCCAGGTTCCAATTACTTACGGCGGCGATAGGCCACTAGGCCAAGAACAGCGGCACCCGCGATCAGCGCGTAGGTTCCGGGCTCCGGCACTGGCGTCACATTAACGCTCATCAGAATCTCGTAAGCGTCCGTGCCGTTAGCGGGATTCATGGTGAGCGTCATGCCGTCAAACGCGTTCAGCTCGCTCACAGTCCACCATGAGCTCATGTTGATCGCTCGTTTATCGGTAAGATCGAAAAACACGAGACTCGAGGTATCCGCGCTCGGCAATGAGGGCTCATTGTCGAAAATATAGGCCAGCATGAAACCACCAGTCGCGCTGGGGCCAATACGCCCCTCGGAAGCAAAGTAGGCAACATCGCCATCGATGGTCGCATCGATCAAACTGGTCTGGTGAAAATCAGTGGGCAGGCCAAAAGATGAGTCCGAGGAAAAGGACCAGTAGGATGAACTCGCGTCGCCCACCGCGGTAATTGTCGCGCCCTCGATAATCTCAGCTGCCTCCAAAGAAGTCTCCACACGATGAATAGGCCCGGTAAGAGTGAGCGTCGTTTGGACAATCGCGTTAACAGATAGAGTCGAAGCGCCAATTGCTGCGCCGACCAATAGTACATATTTGGTAGATGCCATAGGTTATTGTTTTGGTTAAGCGCTATTCCCTATGCAATTAAAATGCCGGTTTGTAATAAATTTGCGCTAGCCACCAAATTTTGTGTGGTTAGCGTAAATATATCTCGTTATGACCCGCATCCAAGACCAGGAGATTAAAAACGTTCTCTTCATCTTCACCGATCAGCAGCGCATGGACCAATGCGGCTGCTACGGCAACCCGCTGACGCGCACGCCGACGTTTGACGCCCTGGCCGAGAGCGGCGTGCGGTTCACCCATGCGATGTCGCCCTCCCCCGTTTGCACGCCGGCGCGGGGGTCGATCCAGACCGGGCGGCTGCCGCACAACCACGGGCAAATCTTCAACCCGGAGTTTAAGCGCAACGGCGGCGAGCGGCACATCTCGGAAGACAACCCGTTCTTTGCGCGTATCTTGAAAGACCGCGGCTACCGTTGCGGGCATGTCGGCAAGTGGCACGTGGGCGGCGACATCGACCCAAACCCGAACCACCCGTGGAACTACGGCTACGACACCGACACGCCTTACTTCTGGGGCTACGGATTTCCGATGCAGAACGAGCATTACCTGGCCTACCTGAAGGAGCTCGGCGTCGACGGCTGGCAGCTCGACCACCAGATCGTCAATCGCCATGGACGCCCGTTTGCCTCGATTCAAAAAGGCCCCAAGGAGGCGGCCATTCCGTTTTACCTCGCCCACGAGACGAAGAAGAAAGTCGACCAATATTGCGCAGGCGATGACCCATTTTTCCTGAGCATTAATTTCTGGGGACCACACGCGCCCTACCATCTGCCCGAGGAAATTTACTACAGTTACAAGGATGTCCACTTTGAACCGGACGATAGCTGGGATCACGGTTTCGAAGGCAAGCCGCACATCCTGGAGCAGCTCAGCCGGCAGTGGGGCTTGGACGCGATCGACCGCGAAATAATGTCCACCCTGCTCGGTCTCGACGCAGCCTACACGACCGCCATTGACGAGGCCTGCGGACACGTGATCGACCGCCTGCGCGAGCACGGCAAGCTGGAGGAAACGCTGATCGTCTTTACCTCTGATCACGGCTCCTACAACGGCACGCACCGCGGGTGGGACAAGGGCATCGGCATGTATGACTGCCTGACGCGCATTCCGATGATCATCTCCAACCCCGCGATCAAGCCCGGCGTTAGCGACCCGTTCGTCAACCTCGTCGACCTGACCGCGACCTTCCTCGACGTGGCGGGCGTCGACGCGAGTGAACACGGTATGGATGGCCAGTCACTGCTGCCGCTCGTGGACCCCGGCGAACATCGCCCGGCCTTCGACGACAAGGAATACTTCATCGCTGCGCACCCCGGTCACATGGTCGACTGGCACCAGCGCATGGTCCGCTCGAAGCGCCATAAATACATTTTCAACTTCGGCGCGAAAGAGGAATTTTACGACCTCGCGAACGACCCACTGGAACTGCACAACCGCATTGACGAGCCGCAGTTTCAAAACGAGATCGACCACATGCGTAATAGCCTGCGGGAGTGGGTGGAGGATAACAACGACACCTACGCTCAGCGCCTGTTTATGAAGCATTAGCGACTAAGCGCTCGACTTCGGCTTGCGCTCTTCGCCCTTAAACATCTCGTGCGCCTCGCGCAGGATGTCGGGGATTTTCTTGGCGAACGGATGGCCATTGAGCGCCTTGATCATCGCTTCGTCCTCAAAACCATCGGCCTTTTGCCCGGCCATCCAATGCCCGCCGTTGCCGATCATGCCGTAGCGGTATTTGCCGTAGCCATCCATATCGAGGCCCTTGGCCAGCGTCCACAAACGCAAGATGTATTGCACATTAACTTCGCCCGGAACTTCCAGATAAGTCGGCAAACCTTCCGTGTAATGTGGCCACCAATCATCACCCAGCTCGGCCTTAATCGCAGCGTCGATACGTGCCTCGATTGGCGAGATGACGGCATCGATGTTATCGTAATGCTCCAGAGCATCGATTTGCGGATCATATTGGTCCGGCTGCGCAACGCCCACGCTGAGCGTGTGGACCTCGGGGCGGCGCAAGCAAAACAGTGAGTTGAAGCCCATCGGCGTCAGCGGCGCACATAGATCGACCAGCTTTTGCGGTGGGTTAAAGAGCTGCCCGCCCTTATCATTGGGGCTAATGATGAACACGCCCATGTCGTGCCTGGTCGCGGCTTCGACAGCGCGCCAGTTCGTCTGGTTAATGAAATACCAGTGTAGGTTCACGTAGTCGAACTCGTCGGTTTCGATGGCCTTGATAATGGTGTCGCACGGCGCGTGGGTAGAGAATCCAATGTGCTTGATGCGGCCTTCCTTTTGCCAGCGACGCGCAACCTCCATGCAGCCACCCGGGCGCACGGTCCAGTCGATGAGGTGCTCCAGGTTAATGCCATGAAAACCAAACAGATCCAGGTAATCGCAGCCTAGGCGGTCGAAGGTGTCGTTGAGGATTTTCTCGAATTCCTTCGGGTCCTCCTGCGGCGCCACCTTGCTCTGCAAAATGTATTTCTCGCGCGGAATGTCTTTCAACAACCACCCCAACTGACGCTCCGAGCTGCCGTAGCCGCGAGCGGTCTCGATGTGGTTGATGCCGAGATCCAACGCGCGGTGGATGCAGCTCGTGATTCGCTCCTGCTCCTCCTTCTTGATTTCGTCACCGGGCACATCATCCCAGCTTTGCTGATAGCGCATGCCACCAGCGGTGATGACGGGCATTTGAAGTTCGGTTCGGCCAAATCGACGGTAGTGCATAACAAGATAAGTTCGGGATAACCCATGACACAGAAGCCCGTGCCGACGCAAAGGTATAATCCCATGGCGCCACTTTTCAACCGCCCCATCGCATTCGCAGTGCTTCAAAGAATCACAACAGTCGAACGGCGCGTGGTGCGGAGAGGATGCGTCACATAAAAATTGATGGGCGACCCGGCCGACCAAAAAGGCCGGGCCACCCTTTTCCCCTTTTCACTATGCCTATTTGGCGAAAGTCAAAACAGCAAACGTGCGTTCTGATACAAATGTCAGTTACGTCGTCATGTAGGGCTCGCGCTTGCGCGACGCCGCCATTGCCTCAGCACCAGCAGGATGCGGCATCGCGCAAGCGCGAGCCCTACAAGATAAGGACGGCGCGCCTCTTACTTATCCGGCTTACGGCCCTTCGGCGATTTCATCGAAAACGTAAAGCCGTCCTGCTTGCGGACCCAGCGGATCCACTTCTCCATGCCCGGTGCGGTCCAGAGTTTTTCCAGCGTGTTGTATTCGTCACGGAGCTCGAGATTCGAAAACAACTTATGGACCTGGTCGCCGCAGTTTCGGCAAACGTCGATCGTATCCACCCCACCCTTGGAGCGCGGCACGAGGTGATGCTTCTCGGCATGCTTGGCCGGAGTCAGTCGTCCGCAGAGAGAGCAGATGATGTCTTCCTTGATTTTCTTCGACATGGCGCGTCGGTTACTTTGTCCGACAAAGTTAATTTTCGTAGCGTACATTTCAAGCATGGCGGTTATTAAAAAAAAGCCCCGGAGTCGTTGGGCCTCCGGGGCCGGATTAGACTAGTTTGACGATGCTCTTGGTGAGCCCCTGCCCATCCCCAACGAAGATTTGCAGGTTCGTCTTTTCAGCGATCTTTTCGACCGTCTCGAGCTCGCGCAGGCGCAGGAGCATCGGGTTGTCTTCGATCATTTTCGCCGTGTTGAGCTGGCTGCGCATGGCGGCCGTTTCCTCACGACGCTTGATGACGTTGGCCTGAGCGGCCTTTTCGGCTTCGATGACCTGGTTCAGGAGTTCCTTCATGTCACCCGGCAGGATGACATCGCGGATCCCCAGCCCCTTGACTTCGAGCCCGTAGCCCGCCGCCTTCTCCTGGATGGACTTCAGCGCGTCGTGCGCGACTGCAGTCTTGTCCGAGAGAAGTTCGTCAAGCGTGCGTCCGCCCACTTCCGCGCGGATGATCAGCTGTAGCTCGCGGTAGAGCGCCTGTTCGGCGTCCTTCACGGTTTCAGCCGCCTTGCGGACATCAACGATGCGGTAGGTCAGCACGGCGTTCAGACGAAGGGTGACCTTGTCTGCCGTCATGATTTCCTGACCGCTCACATCGAGCACTTGCTCACGCAAGTCGTATTGGCGGACACGGACGTTGCCCACATCCTTCCAGAACGCGTAGCGGCCCGGAGAGAGAAGTTCAGAGAACTTCCCGTCCTGGTAAAGCACGCCCTGCTCGGTGTCTGCGATGTCGTAGACCGCGAGCTGGCGAAGCGCCTCCGCGTGCTTGAAGATGACGTCGAGCTCATCGTAGATGAACTGCGGCATCGTCGCATCGACCAGGTTGACGCGGGCCTCGCTGCCTTCCTTCAGGTAAGCGTAGAGGCCCGGGCCAAGGATGCAATGGAAGCGACCGCTGAACCACACCAGCGCACGCTGGGTGTCCTGCACGTCGACGAAGGATGCGACCGCGTCAAGCTGCCCGCCTTCGCGGAGCTTTTCGAGTTCGCTGTCCTGCATCGGCAGCCACGGGAGGGCGAAGGTTTCGCGGCGAACGGTCAAGCCGTTCTTCCAGTAGCCAATCGTTCCCGGGCCGAACACGGTGTGGAAACGGCCATCCACGTAAACGACGCTCCCGAGGTTTTCGGGCGTTTCGTATACGTCAAGGAATCGCTTCGCAACGGACGTCTTCAGGATGACATCGGCTTCGTCGTGGCGGAACAGGATGTTGCGCACATCCATGACTTCCACGCGGACATCGACGATGGTCTTCCAGTAGGCGTAGAGCCCCGGCTCGAGGATACCGTGGAAACGGCCGTCCAACCAAACCAAAGCACGCTGCGTGTCCTTCAGGTCGACGAACACTGCGTGCTCCTGGATGGCGGGAGATTCGCGGAGCTGACGCAGCTGCGTCGCCGGCATTTCGATCCACGGCTTGCCCTGCCAGAGCTTACCGATCGTGACTCGCCAGAGTGGATCGAAGTACCAGGTGCGACCCGGCTTCAGCAGCTTCACGAAACGTCCGTCACGATAGACGAGACCGAAGTGCTCGTACGGAATAGTAACATATTTGATCGGAATCATTTTCGTGTTGGGTTGAGGTTTTGGTTGATGGCGAATTGAGAATGACGAATGACGAAAATTCATTCGCCATCCGCCATTAGCTATTCGCCATTAAATTAAAAGTGGGCCCGCGGAGAGTCGGGCAAAACGATCAGCCACGCGGCGAACTCGCGGGTCCGCGCTTAAGGAAGCCGGTTGGATGGGTTCAACATTGGCGTCTACTTTGCGACGCAGAGTATTTCCGCGAAAGGAGCACCCTCAGGCGCGCCCCAATCGCATCCATACCCGTCGCCGCGCCATAGACGCCGCGGTCTCCCCCAACCAAGCAGCAACCGGTATCCGCGCAAACGCTAGCGGCCGCGGCGCTGGCGACAGAGAGATTATTGCTAATCAATCCGCCGCCGGTCTTTCACGTAATACCCGGGTCTCCCCTTGGGCTTCTTTTGGGCATGCGTTCCTCTCGTACTTGCATTGCTAGCTCCTTAGGCTAGTGGCTTTTTTAGAGTCTTAACCGTGACTTCCTTTTGGAGGATAAGGAGGGATTCGAACCCTCGACCTCTGGTTTACGAGACCAGTGTGCTAACCTGACTGCACTACTTTTCCGATTGCTGTTCGGGAATCGAACCCGAGACAGATGGATTTTCGATCCACTGCTCTACCAACTGAGCTAACAGTTCTCTTGGCGAAGATAAGCGGAATCGAACCGCCGCGCACTCGCTGACTGCGAGCTGCTCTACCACTGAGCTATACCTTCCGTTGCCTATGGTTTTTCTCACATCGTTTAGAATGCCTGAACGGAACGGCGAATCGACAAGCCCGACTCCGGACGCGAAACGCCGCCGTCGACCAATGTGGAAAGTGTTTTATTTCGTGCACTGAGCACGCAGAAATTCATGTGGTCTTTGAATGACCGGGGCTAAGCATAGCCGGCGTTGAATGACACTACGAGATGGGTTTTATAGAGATGGACTGGTCCCGATTCTGATCATGTCTGAGCCCGCTGAAGACGAATCATATCTCGTTTCTTATTCAATGTTCGGCTATGCGATTATTGTGTGAATTAGCTTATCACCTATGCCCGGACAACTTCACGATGAGCGACCGCTCTTTCGCGAAATAACCCGAAACCGGGGATGAGTTTAAGTGCAGTTTATACATCATGGTGGTTTTCATATTTAGCAGTTCAGTATGCTTCATAACCTCAGTATATTCAGTATGAAGCAGGTGGTGAATTACACAATCGCCGCTAGATTATCATGCGGTATGAATCTTGAAGTGGAGGCGCCGCCGGGATTCGAACTCGGTAGAGCGGACTTTGCAGGCCCGCGCCCTCGCCATTGGGGATCAGCGCCGAAATATTGCGGAATTCGGATTGCGGAATTCGGAATTAAATAGTGGCTACGGGAGAAGGGCTTGAACCTCCGATAGCAGATTCAAAATCTGCGGTGTTGCCAGCTACACTATCCCGTAAAAAATGGCGGGCACAGCCGGAATCGAACCGGCGTTTTCGCATAGACAATGCGTTGTCCTAACCACTGGACGATGCAGCCGAAACATGGAAGCGCAGACGGGACTCGAACCCGCATTCAACGATTTGAAAAACCGCTGGCTTTAACCAATTTGCCTACTGCGCCATAAAAATTTGCGCCGCCGTCTGGTTATCTCCGCACCCTGGCAGAGGGCCATTTCCTGGTTTTCCAACACAGACGGCGGCAGGCTAGCTGATAAGCTACTTGCGTTAGTTCCTTGCGATAAGTCTATCGCAGCAGGTCATTTAGGTGAATTACAGAAATGCCCGACGTTTATCATACGCCGAGCCTCTTCAAATATGGTGGACAGGGCTGGACTCGAACCAGCAAGGGTCGGTGACCAACGGGTTTACAGTCCGCCGCCGCTACCAATTACGGGCTACCGGTCCAGATTGGTGGGTTGGCGCGGAATCGAACCACGGCCTCCTAGGCTTCAACCAGGCGTGCAGACCACCTATACCACCGCCCCACTAATTCAGTTCAATACGTGAGAAACGCAGTTTCTCGGTTCCAAGGCACGCCTTGGTTGGCAGGAAGAGAAGGAGTCGAACCTCCGGCTCAAGTTTTGGAGACTCACGTGTTGCCGCTACACCATCTTCCCACTTGGATAAGTGATATATCATGTAAAATTTGACTAATGAAAACATGGGGATTTCTAACATTTAGCCTAACTATGCTAATGTGCGCATTCGTGTACGGCGCTCACTTAAAAAATAAGGCGAATAGCCACCGACCAGCCGATTTAATATTCACGGGCGGCGAATACATTCCGGTCGAATTGCCAAACATTCCAAAAGAACCCTGCCATTGGGATACACCATTATCACAACCAAGCTCGAATCTACTGTTCGATGTTTTCACACCCCCCACAATATGGTGGGACAATAAGAGATTCTCATTTATAACTTTAGGGGGATGCTGTGGTTTTTCCATTCAACAGCTTCCAATTCGAGAACACGCCCATTCACATTAGTAAATTCCTCTCATCTGAATAAGCCGCGCACGCCATTACCAGACGTGCGCGGTCTTAATATTACATATATAAAGCACTGCATGTTTCGCCCCTCTCGCGGTTTCCGGGAATGGCCGGTTGCGCGGTTTGGACGCCTTTTACGAGACGTTTCACCTGACATTGGGCGGCCAGGGCGCCGTTCAACTGTTGCTTTAAAGACAAAAAATGCCCGAGTGCTTTTGGTGGGACGACTCGGGCTTCACTGGTAAAAAGATAACTCATTTCAGTTATTCCTTCATAAACCGTTGGCTGCGTAATTGCAGCCTGGGTGAAGCACCACCCCTCGCCGATTGGCGAATACCTGCCCAAGCTGACTTCGGCTCGCTGGCGATTAAATCGCCGGAGTCTCCGAATCGCTCGAAACAGGATGGTATGTGGTTAAAATATTGCATGACGTAGTTGGCTGGAATGCTCGGAATAAAATCTGAGCGAAAATCATCTGTCAAATAAAAATATTAAAATTTTTTATTTTATATTATTTTAAATCACTAAACAAAGCTCCGCCTGGGCGGCCAAATTGCAGTTTTTGCAAGTCAGCGCCGTCAGTAGCGCACAAAAAAACCCGGGAGCATTGGGTGCTATCCGGGCCAGTCGAAAGTGTGTGTTTTATTGCTTCTATCGCTTATTGCGTAGTCGTAATGTTGATTGCAGCACACGCTGGCCCCGTCCCATCAGGCTATAGCCGACCCATTGCGGATTCTGGATAAAATCCTGATGGGATCCCTCTAAGCAGGATGAAACTGTGAGTCGCGTGATCATTGTTCGTGAAAGATTCTGATAAAAATCCATTAACGCGCTGCGTCAACGGCGAAAATTTATCTTTCCTCCAAGCCTGATTAAAGCCTGATCGGCAATGCTACCTAGTGCTCACCGAGGTTAATTACCGCAACGCCGATCGCCCAGCACAGCACGCCCAAACGACGTGATACCTGCCAAAGAACACTGGCGCAGCGCTTAAGAGCGCCGGAGTGAGCGGCTGGAGTGGTGGATGTATTTATTGCGGTTTTCATAAAAGGATGATGCAGAGAAGCCATTTATTACGTTAACTCAAGTGATTTTTTAATCTTCACCTAAGCGTTGCATAAGGAACGACACATGCTAGGTTTCGCTCGTTACGCCTTGCCGACTGCTAATCAGAACTTTATGCATCCTGTTCGCGAATGACGACTGAGCCACAACTGCGGATTGAAAACGTTAGCAAACGCTATGCCAACGGGAATGCAGTCCTGGAAAATTTCTCCATCGATATCGACAATGAGGATTTCATTGCCTTTATCGGCCCTCGCGGCTGCGGGAAATCCACGATTCTCCGACTGATAGCGGGGCTAACTCCGCTCACCGCTGGCAAAATTTCGTTTGCCGGGGGCGAAAAAGACCCACACCGGGCGTCTTTTATCTTCCAGGAACCAGCGCTGCTGCCCTGGCGATCCGTGGGGAGCAACGTCGGCCTGCCACTCCGGCTCAAGGGCGTCAGCCCGGATTTGGTTCAAGAACGCGTCAAGGACGTCCTCAAGGTGTGGGAAATCAACCACGTTTCCGAACGCTTTCCGCTACAGTTGAGCGCGGGTATGAAAATACGCACCGCCCTGGCCCGAGGACTCGTCACCCAGCCGCGCTGCCTTTTGCTCGATGAGCCCTTTGCCGCGGTCGACGCCATCACCCGCAACAAACTCTCGGTCGACCTCATGAAGGTTCGGCAAAAGCACCACTTTTCCGCGTGCCTGGTCACCCACTCAACGGCAGAGGCAGTCTTCCTGGCAAACCGCGTAGTCGTGCTCGCCGCCAACCCCGGACGCATTGCGGAGGTTATCGACGTCCCCGAACTTTACCCGCGTAAACTGGCCTGGCGTGAAACCGACGCTTTTCAAGAATCCGTGAATCAGGTGCGCAATGCCCTCAACCGCGTGCAGGAGGACGCCAAAAAGGCATGAGCTTAAAATTTATTTTGCCCATTATCGTCGCCGCCCTGGCACTCATCGTATGGACACTGCTCGCGCTGATCGACACCGAGCTGAACTCCTTTCCCGGCCCGCTGGCCACCTTTAACGCGTTGTGGGCCGACCGTGGCGCGTTGTTCGCCGCGCTGGGGGTTGACACCGCAGCGATGGTGCTTGGTTTCCTGCTCGCCGTTACTTTCGGGGTGCTCACCGCGATCGCGCTCATGACCTATCAGGGCCTGCGCCTCGCCTTAGCTCCGTGGATGACGATTGGCCGCATGGCCCCGGTTTTCGCGCTGGCCCCCTTGGTAATCATAAGCCCGCTGCCAAGCTTTCTCGTGTTACTGATCGTGACCACTATTGCGTGCTTTTTCCCCGTCGTGTCGGTCGCGACCCCTGCCCTGCTCGCCACGGACAAGTCGTTACTGGATCTATTTAAGACCTACCGCGCCAGTTACTGGCAGGAGATCACCATGCTGCGCCTGCCGCACGCCTTGCCCCAACTGATGACTGCATTTAAACGTGCGGCGATTTACGCGCCAATGGCCGCGATCACCACGGATTACCTGCAAGGCCTGCTGGCGAGCAAGCCCGGCCTCGGCCGCTTGTTGGGTGAATATTATGTCGCGCAAAACTACGCCGGTGCCACCGCACTTTGCCTACTGGCCGCGGCGCTCGGCGTCGTCATGGCCGGCGCGGTGCATGCCATTTCCGCGTGGACCCTAATGCACTGGCACGACAACGAACATGGGCACGCCTGATCTAAGCACCCGCCGCTGGGCTCCACCCGTGTGGGGTGCGCGCACCTACCTGATGGGCATTCTCAACGTGACGCCCGATTCCTTTTCCGACGGCGGGCAGTATCTCTCGCCAATCGACGCCTTGGCCCAGGCGCAAGCGATGGTCCGTGAAGGCGCAGACATGATCGATGTCGGGGCAGAATCCACCCGACCGGGTGCGGACACTATCCCGGCAAAAGAGGAAATCGCGCGTCTGCTGCCCGTGCTATCGGCGCTAACGGAGACACTGGAAGTCCCCATTTCGGTCGATACCTACAAGGCAGCCGTCGCCCGCAAAGCGCTGGAAGCGGGTGCCCATGTGGTCAACGATATCTGGGGGTTCCAACACGATCCAGCCATGGCCGAAACCGTGGCGGAGTTTGGCGCCGGTGCTGTTCTCATGCACAACGGACGCGGCGCGGAATACACCGGCGACATCGTTAGCGAGGTAAAGCGCTTCCTCGAACAGTCCGTGAATATCGCGACCGGGGCCGGCGTCGATGCCGCCCTCATCGTGCTCGATCCCGGTATCGGCTTTGGTAAAAGCGTTGCCCAAAACCTCGAGCTGATGCGCCGACTCGGCGAACTTCGTTCACTCGGCTTCCCACTACTCCTCGGAGCCTCGCGCAAATCCGTGATCGGCAAAACGCTCGACCTCGACGTGGATCAACGCCTGGAAGGCACGCTTGCGACCAGCGTGGCTGGCGTGCAACAAGGCGCGGACATCATCCGCGTTCACGACCTGCAAGCCAACCAGCGCGCCGTCCGCATGGCTGATGCCATTTACCGCCATGGATAGAATACACCTGCGCGACATGGCCTTTCATGGCTACCACGGCTGCCTGGACCACGAACAGCGCGACGGCCAAACCTTTCGCGTCGACCTCACGCTGCATCTTGACTTACGCCCAGCCGGCCAAAGCGACGCGCTCGAGGACACTGTCAACTACGCCGAAGTCTTCGCCACCGTGCGCGGCATTGTGGAAGACGAACGCTACGACCTTATCGAACGCGTTGCCGAACGTATAGCGCAAGAGGTGTTGACCAGCTATCCATTGGTTCAGGCAATCGACGTCACTGCGCGCAAACCGAACGCCCCGATTATGGGCGATTTTCGCGAAGTCGCAGTCGAGATCAGTCGCGCGCGATAAGTCTCACTCTTGCCCCGCCAGGCGCTGGACATCCTGCAGGTAGCGGGCAACACGCTCTTCGGGGCGCAAAGACTGCGCTCGGCGCAATGCATCGGCGGCAGCGCGCCACTGCGATTGCTTTACGTGAACCCGCGCCAGTTCCAGCCAGGCATCAGCGGCGACTTCGTCAATTTTCACTGCGCGCTCGAGTGTCACTTGCGCCTCAGCAAAATGCCCCAGTTGCAGTTGGGCATCGCCAAGCAGCAGCATCGTTTGCCCGCTCAACGGGTCACGAGCCGCCGCCTCGGAAAGCAGACGCTCGGCTGCTGCAGGCTCGCCGTTGAGCAGCTTTAGCCGCCCTTGCAAACGGAGCAGTTGATTCATACCTTCGCCTGAAAGCCCCTCGCCATACTGCTGATAAACCACCGCCAGCAACGACTCAGATTCTTTAACTGCGCCCTGCTGCGCGAGCAACTCGGCAGCCGACAGCATCTGCGTAAGCGTTGGCTTTTGTTGCTGATTCAGCGAAGCTAAAAATGCCTGAGTCGCACGATGCGGCAAACCAAGCGCCAGGTAAGCGCGCCCCAGTTGAAGGAGCGCCTGTGCATTGGCCAGCTCGTGCAAACGCAGCATCTCCAGATGCACAGCCGTGTTCTCCCAATCTTCGAGCGCAATACTGGCGTTGACCGCAATCCGGCGCGCCTCGGGGTGCTTCGGGTGATCGCGCAAATATTGCTCAGCAACCAGCAAGGCCTCTTTCGCACGATCGAGCTCAATCAGGCATTGCGCCCGCCCCAGTTGCCAGTTCGCGCTTTGCGCAGAGAGAAACGCGGCCCGCTCATAGCCCGGCAAAGCCGTGGCGTAGTCGCCCTCTTGGAAATGACAAAACGCCAACGCACCGATGCACTCGGCGGAATGATCGCCGCGCTCGATCGCCGCGCTCAGCGCCGGGATGGCCTCACGCGTTTGCCCATCTTGGGCCAACATGAGCCCCAAATTTCGCCACGCCCGCACGAAGCCCGGCTGTTTACGCAGGGCCTCGCGGTAAGCATTTTCGGCGGCAGCGAAGTTGCCCGTTTGCAGGTAAAGATTGCCCAGCGTGTAATCAAACGCGGCGCTGGAGTCCGGCGTCATGGCATCGC
Organism: Cerasicoccus sp. TK19100; assembly: GCF_027257155.1. Taxonomy (NCBI): domain Bacteria; kingdom Pseudomonadati; phylum Verrucomicrobiota; class Opitutia; order Puniceicoccales; family Cerasicoccaceae; genus Cerasicoccus; species Cerasicoccus fimbriatus. The sequence continues at coordinate 527,754 of NZ_JAPWDU010000006.1, read as the reverse complement.
GTAAACGGCGGGCAGCCTCCGTGAGTTGGCCCGATTCGATCAATGGCAAAATGGATTTAAGCACCTCCTGCTCGGCCGAGGTCACGCTGGGCTCACGCGGGCCGTCGAAGCCATAGCTGCCCAGAAAGCGCGCCTGCATCAGCGGGTCTGACCAGGAAATTTGCAATTGCGCACTCGCTGCCTGCGCCAACAGCACGAAGATGAAAATCGTAAAACGCATTAGAAATGAAGTGGAAATAGATAACTGGCCGTAACCGGCTGATTGTTGTGCATGGGCGGCTCAAAGACGCATTTTTCCGCGAAACGCTTCGCGTATTTTACCAAACGCTGGTCATCAGCATCTTTCACTTCGATGACGCTCACGTGGCCCTTGGGACTGATCAGCACGCTCAGCACTACCCGACCGGACACATTCGCGCGCTGTAATTCATAAGGTTTGGTATTGGGCGGACTTTGCAGAAGCTGTGGCGTGCGGTCGAGGTCAACGACCTCAAAGATAGGCATCTCATTGAGGCCGGACATTTCAACAGGAAAATTCTCAACGTCGGCCAGGCCAGTCACCACACCTCTGATCGCTGGCGAATTCGTTGGCAACCCTTCAAGCTCGATTGGTGCGCCCAGTGGACGCGGAGCAGCGGCCACGGCCTCAGCCGCGTTTTGCATCGCTACGGTCGGCGGCTCGGGGGGTGGCGGCTCGGGCGGCGGCAGGTTAACGGTTCGCACCTGGGCGGGCTCGGGTGACTCCGGTTCTTCAGCCAGCCAATGGCTAAGCGGCACCACCAGGGTAAACAAAGCCCCCGTGGTCAGCACCGCCCCAAAAAAGGAGAATACTTTGCGACGCAAAGTAATCAAGTCGATGGCTTGGCTCATCAAGGCCCCTCCTGCCTGGCGGCGATACTGACTGATGGCGCACCGGCAATGGTCGCTTCATCAATCACGTTTACAAGCACATCAGTTGTCACGGTTTTGTCGGCGATCAGCACGACCGGGCGTGGCGCACGCTGGCTATACCGGCGCACGATCATGCCCACTTCACTCAGTGAGACCGGACGCTCATCGTGAAATATCTGCCCGTGTTCATCAATCGCGATCAGGATGTTTTCCGGGTCCACTTCGCTCGCGGCATTCGCCGTTGGGCGGTCCACTTTCACACCGGTCTCCTTCACAAAGACCGTCGTGACCACGAAGAAGATCAACAGGATAAAAACCATGTCGATCAAGGGCGACAGGTTGATATCCGTCAGTGTCGGCGGCTTAATGCGCGACTGTCGGCGTGCACGCAGACTCATGCGGCCTCCTTTCGCATCGGGCGCAGGCCAATGCTTTCGACGTGCGTGATTGCCGCCGCCCATTCATCCCGACGACGACGGAGCGCGTATAACGCCATGTAGGCAGGGATCGCGATGATGAGCCCCGTTTGGGTGCTGATTAGCGCCTCGTAAAGTCCCGATGCCGCACCCTCAGCGATACCGCCGCTGGATAATGCCAGTTGGCGAAACGTCGCCAGCAGTCCCGTCACCGTACCCAGCAAACCGGCCAATGGCGCGGCGCTGGTGAGAATCGCCAGAAAGGCCATCCGGCGATCCAGGCGCTGCAAAATATGGCGACGCAACGAGTCAAAACCTCGCGCGCTATCAGCAGGTGTTGGCGCGGACAACGGCCGGCTCAGCTCGGGAGGTAGCTTGTCAGCGGTTAAATCATTTTCCGACAGCTTCAGCAAACGCGCCAAAGGCCAGCGGCTCGCATCGCGCCAAAGCTCGAACGCGGTATAATAAATGACCAGCGCGAGCAGCGCCAGAAACGGCATTAGCCAGCCGCCCTTTTCCCATACCGGCCATACTTCCTGCAAAAACCACTGCGACAGATCAGCCATCAGCGCTTTCCTTTTTCGGCTCACCCGGCAGGGCATCAATGAAACGCGTCGCCACACCCTCGAGGTCAGAGGTCAGGCTCTGCGCGCGGCGTGATAAAATCGCGTGGGCGATTAGCGCAGGAATCGCGACGAGCAAACCAAGCTCAGTCGTAACCAGCGCCTCGGAAATGCCGCCAGCCATGGGCCGCGCCTCACCACTGCCGTAAACGCCAATCATTCGAAAAGTCGAAATCATCCCTGTCACCGTGCCCAACAGCCCCAACAACGGTGACACCGCTGCAGTTACCGCGAGCATCGCCAGCCCGCGCTCCCAGCGCATTTGCCAGCGGATGACATGCTCAAGCAACACGTCTTCCAAGACTTCACGTGGCTGCCCCAAGCGATCCAGCGCCGAGCTAAGCAAGGATTTCGCGGGGTCCCTCATCTTGTTGATCTGCTCCTTGGCTTCATCGAGTTTGTTCGCGGCCAGATCACTCAGCACATTTTCAAACTCAGCGTCTCCAGGCAGGCGAACGATACCGATTTCGCCGATTTTATAAAACATAACGAGCAGCGCCAATCCCGCCAGGGTCAAAATGGGCCACACCCAAACGCCTCCCGAGGCCAAGTGGTCGGCGATATCTTCCGACTCCTGCACCAAGAGTAAGGCGCGGCCATTACTAGCATCTAGCGGTAGGCTCGTCGGCTCGCCGGCCATGGCTTTGCTAAGTGAAGTGATGTGGGCTGGGTTATTGAATGCGGCAACTTGCGGCGTCAGCCCCTCTTCATGCATGGAAAACCCGGCGACCGATCCGTTGCTAAAATAGCTCATCGGCCCCCACAGCAAAAATTGACCGGCGGAAATTTGTCCGTTGGGTCCGGCGGCCTCCCCTTGTAATACACGGCCACCGCTTGCCTCCTGCAAACTTTGTAATCCAAAGTTAAGGTAGGCCGGGGCCTGCTTTGCTGCCTGGTCATCATCAATCGGTTCACTGCCGAGCTCTTCCATGAAGGCCTTGGCGTCAGCGGGATGCAGGTTCGTCTGAAGGTAAATGCGGTAGTCTTCCAGCGCCGTTTGCAGCGAGGCAAATTGCTGCTCCAGCTCCACCAACTCAGTGCGGCGTTGCTCGTAGTCCGCCCCCTGCTGCCCGGCAGTTAGTTTCAGCATCTCATAATTACGCCGCTGCTCACGCACCTTGGCTTCGAGCGCGTTGTATTGCTTGAGCAATGCCGCTTTCTCCACCGCGATATCCGCGCGCTGTTTGCGCAGGCGTTCGATGGCCGACTTAAGATCTGCCTGAGCGGCATCCGCAATCTCGTCCGCCCCCAAATATATCGGTGCCAACAACGCCAGTAGGAATAACAGAAAATATCGCATAGCGGCTAATCAACGGTTACCGGTGCTTCCACGTGCACAGACGGCCGACGAGAATAGGCGATGGCGATCATCTCTTCCGCCATGTCGGCCGAAACCGAGTCATGGGTGCGCTTCCAACCGTCGGCCGAGGGCGTTAAGAGACCTCCTTGCGAGCCGTCCGCAGATGTCCAGAACCCACCGGCCAAGCCATAGTATATTTCACTCACCTGCCAACTTTCGCCGCCATCCAGCTCTGCGGTATTCACGAAAACAGTGACTTCCCGATTAAACTGATCCGCCTCGCGAAACAGTTCGATCCAGCGTTGCGCACGCCCAAGCCAAGCCGAGTCATTGGTTACTTTGCGCTGCAAAGTTGGGTAGTTTTTGAACTGAATCTTCAGTGGGTCGGGCCAACTCGCGACCATGGCCTGCGCTTGAGTTTCCCAAGTCGTCATTACCTGCGACAGCTCCTTCAGGTCGTTGCGCAGCGCCTGCTCACGCCGGGCCAATGCCTCGGTCTTAGCCGTTGAGTCGGCGATGGTTGCTTCGACAGCGGCCATCTGCTCGGCCATTTGCGCAGACTCCATTTCCAGCACCGTAATCATATCCTCAAGCACTGCCTGCTCCGCCTGCCAATCGGCGGCTTCGTCACTGATCGACTTTTCCGTGCGCACCCATTCCCGCAACGCCGCATGAGTGCTGCTTTGGGTGTTTTGCGCCCAAGCCGATCCGGCGGCGCTGAGAATGAATCCGCCAATAATGAGCGAACGAGGCATCAAAAGCATCCCCGAAATAAAGGCACCCGCCCCCTCCGGCGCAACGACGAAATAACATTGCTAAGGACCCGTAGAACGGCAGCATGACGAACTATGCGGAGACTGTTCATCGCCCTCACCATGCTTTGCGCCCCCTTGCTTTCGGCGCAGGAAATGCCCGAAGTCGAGATCGACAGCGTGGTCTGGTACTACAAGCCGGAGCATGTTTTTAAGCGTATTGGCGAGTATTTCGACGGCGAAGAACGCTTCGGCCGCAAGATCGTGCTGCGTTCGCAGGAAGGCGAGCGCGAGGGTCTGTATTTCATCGTGCGCATCACAGAATTTGCCGATTCCCTGCCCGATGGGTGTTCGTTTGAGGTCGATATGATTCGCCCGGATAAGCGCGACCCGGTCACGGTGAAGTTCCCCCTGCCCAACAATCGCAAGTCCCATCGCGAGGTGTGGTTAGGCTTTATCGGCGATGACCAACCTGCGGAAAAGGAAGCCCCAGTCGCCTGGCGCATAGCCTTGATTGATCCGCAAGGCAATGTCGTCGCCACTAAGGAAAGCTTCCTCTGGAGCAAGCCGCCGGCCGAGTCACAAGCAGACGTTGCCCAAGCCGCCGAATAAGGTGAACCGCTGGACCGAGTGGCAGCCCGTTCAACCGGCGGTGACCTGCACGCCTGAGGTTTTAGGTGAACTCATAGACGGTGGGCAGGCCTTTCGTTGGAATTTAGTCGAGGGCGTATGGCGCGGAGTGTGGGCAAATTGCCTGGTAGAGCTGATGGTTGTCGATGATCTCGTTCAATGGCGAGCCCCCGAGAGAATTGCCGAGCGTGTCGGCCAGCAGATTCCGAAATACCTCGGCGCGGATGCGACATACGCACCGATCTGGGACGCCTTGCCGCATCGCAGCGACCCGGCATTGGCCAGTGCGATGAAGCGCTGGCCGGGCCTGAGAATTTTGCGCCAGCCATTCGGCGAAACCGTGCTTTGCTTTCTGTGCAGCTCAATGAAGCAGATTCCGAGCATCAAGCTGATCTGCGCCACGCTTGCAGAACGTTTCGGGCGGGAAATCGTCCCCGGCATACACGCCCTGCCCGACTGGGCGACGCTCCATCATGTGAGCGAGACTGAGCTCCGCTCAGCAGGCCTGGGTTATCGTGCCCGGCACATCCATGCGGCCAGCCACTTTCTGGCCGGACAGCCCGGCTGGCTCGAGGTCGTGGAAGCCTTGCCCTACCCGGAGGCCAAGGAGCGCCTGATGCAACTGCCTGGTGTGGGTGCAAAAATCGCCGACTGCGCGTTGCTCTTTGGTGCGGGTCGCCTGGAGGCATTTCCCGTCGATACGTGGATCAACCGCATCATGGCTGAACACTACGGTCTCGATGGCTGGAAAATTGAGCAAGTCGCCCACTTTGGCCGCATCCATTTCGGCGAGTATGCCGGCCTCGCCCAACAGTTTCTTTTTTCAAATGCACGGCGAGGGTGAGCCTTAGCCCAGTAATTCTCTCAGTAAATCAGCCAATTCCTGGCGCGATAATTGCCGATTCGCAATGGCGATCATTGCATCATAAAGTCGATCCGAAATATCTCGATCGGTTTCAATTCCATTCAGATTAAGAAACGTCAAACCTGCCGCAACTGCAGTCCGTTTATTGCCATCAACAAACGCCTGAGCCTGAGCAAGATGAAAGCAATATGCCGCGGCAATTCCGAACACATCTGCTTCCTCATAGACAAAGACCTGCTGCGCCTGGGCAACCGAACCTTCAAATAAAGGACGATCGCGCAGGCCATCCTGGCCTCCATACAGATCTAAAGATCGACGATGCAACCGCTCTACTTGCTCGGTTGTAAGAAAAACCGGCATTACTGAGAAAGCTTACGGAAAAGCTCCGGATGCTGGCTGAAAACTTTCTCACTGATGGCCTGCACCTGGTTGTCCGATGCAAATGCAATCTCTCCGCCATCCTGCTGGCGGATGAAATCCACGACTTTCGCCTGCTCCTCTCGTGGCAAATGTTTGAAATGCTCAATTACCTCAGCCGCATTCATTACAACCATGAAAGCATCGAATTAGTCATTACGCAAGGTTTTGCCCAAAGGCAGTATAAAACAAAAAAAGCACCCCGAAGGGTGCTTTTCGTAAAAGATTTCGTTCGTAAGGTGCTACTCCTGGGAGAACATCACGAATTTCACCTTGGCGGCGGCGCAGGCGTTAAGGACGGCGATCGAGCGCTGGTGGAGCGAATCCGGGTCGGCAACGATGGTGACTGCAGTGCGTTGGCCCACTTGGTCAGCCGCGCCCTTGAGGCGGGACAATGTCGAAACCAACTGCGGCATTTCGATACTCACAGGATTGTCCATCGGTGTGCCATTGAGGCTGACTTCACCACTGGGGGCGATTTCCACAATGTGCTCATCCGGCGGCGTCGCATTCGGATCCGGTTCAGCGATCGCGGGCAGTGTGATGCCCAGATCGGCCTCCTGCGTAAGGTCGGTGGTGACCATGAAGAACGCCAGCAGCAGGAAGACCACGTCAATCATCGGCGTGAGGTCGACCGTGTCCTTTGTGTCCAGGAATGGGATTTTCTTGGCCATTATTTCTGCTCAAAGGTTGCGAAAATAACGTCGAGCACCCCGTTTTCAGCGCAGGTTTTCATGACGTCATTTACGTATTTATGCGGCGTGCGTTCGTCGGCGCGGACGAAGACCTTGAAGCCGGCGATCTCGTTGTTACCGGTGCGGACTCGGTTGCCCAGTTGCTTTAAATCAACCGGCACCATGCCTACGAAGATGTCTCCGCTCTCTTGAACAGAGACTTCCATGCGTGGGCCAATCTCTTCCGGAACAACAGCCTTGTCGGCCTCGGGCAGCTCTACTTCGATCTTTTCCGTAATTTCCGCGGCGACCACCATGAAGAAGACGATGAGCAGGAACACCACGTCAATCATCGGCGTGATGTCGAAGTCCTGATCCTCCATCTGTGGGGCGTGCGTTTTCACAAGCTTATCCTGGTAATTGGATTAGGAAGAGTGACGGCGCAGGCCACGGATCATTTCGAAGAATACGTCGCCCACAAGCTTGGAAACGCTGGAGGCAATCTTACCGTATTTGTTCTTAAAGAAGAAGAAGAAGAACATGGCCGGGATGGCGACGATCAGACCCGAAGCTGTGGTGATCAGAGCCTCAGAAATGTTGTCCGCCAAACCTTGCGGGTTGCCCATACCGGCAGCAGCAATGCCACGGAAGGCCTTAACCATACCGGAAACCGTTCCGAGCAGACCCACCATCGGCGACAGCGTGGCAATCAGCGACAGGTAGTTGATCATCACAAATGGTGCGGCGAGCTCCTCAGTGGAAGATTCTTCCATGGCTTCCTTGATGATTTCCGGGTCGAAATTTTCCGGGTCCACACGGTCAAGACCGGAGTAGATGATGTTCGTCACAACCGACGGGTTTTCATCGCAAATTTGGCGTGCCTTGTCGAACTGGAGGTTGCCCATAACCGGCTTGATCTCCTCGACGAGGTCCGGACGAAGGAAGGTCTTTTCACGGATCACCAGGAAGTTGTAAATGATAAGACCGAATGCGCTAACCGACAGCAAGCCAAGCGGATACATCGCCCAGCCACCAGCCTTGAACATATCCAAGACGTTTTGGCTTTCCGGCGCGGGTGCGGTTTCTGCGGCGGCTTCTTCCGCGGCATCGGCGTCCTGAGCCTGTGCGGTGGTGACACCCGCCACGAGGGCGAAGCCCAGGGTGAGGAAGATGAGGAGTTTACGGATACTTTGCATTGCGATGTTGGTTTTAATTCAGAGTTTTAAGATTTCTGGGGGGCTGCTAAAAGTTAATTATGCGCCGCTGGGCGCTTCTTCCTTCGGGCTCGGCGGCGGCAGACGGATCAACCCCTTCTGTGATTCCTGTGCCCATTTGTTTTCCGGCCAAAAGAGGATGATCTCGTTGTAAACCTCACGGGCGGTGTCTGGGTAATCCAAATTCTCGTAACAAAGCCCTGCCACAAAGATAAGTTCCGGGGCCCATGAGTAGCCGACGTCAACGCCAACGACACCTTGAGCGGCTTCTTCCATGGCAGCTGTATAATTAAGCGAATCCAGCATGATCCGGGCCTTGACCAACTGAGCCAATGAGTAGGCACGGTCATCCGGCTTCAAGTTACCGGCCTTATCCACAAAGATTCCTGCCAACTGGGCACGGCCCAGAGCCACGTTACAATAGGCGCTCCACAAAACCGCAATCTGTGCCTGCTCGGTGCCTTTGGACTGCTGGAGTCGGTCATAAAGAAATTGGGCTTCATCCAGATTGCCCTCTTCGCGTAGCTGCCCTGCAAAGTCCATTACCAGATCCAGCATGGCTTCGTTGTCAGCCTCCATCGGGATACGATTGAGGAGATTGAGAGCTTCGTCTTGCTTACCGAGCTCCACTAGGCGGGTAACGAATTCAAGTGCCCGCACTGAGAAGATCGGCGGTGCCGTGTCCAAGGGAATGCGACGAATCAGCCCGCTGATCTCTTCGTCATGTCCGGGCGCGTTGTTCAACGCGATGAGATATTGGTTAATGATCTCGTGGACATTCATGCTTTCCGCCGGGATATCGAAATACTTGATCACTGCGTATACCGATGGGCGCAGACGAGGGATCGCTTCTTCATACTCGCCACTTTCAATGTTACGGAGCCCCAGGGCGACGTCGTCCGGGTATTGAATCTTCAATTTGAGATTCTCGCTTTTGAGCGGAATCCCGACTTCGCCCTTACGATTGGGAATGCGCAAGATAAGATCACCCCGGTCCAGACCAACCAACGTCAGCACTTCTGTGCTGCTGGGATCGGTCGTCTGGTTGATGACCTGCATCGGCTCATTGCCATATTGACGGAAATAATCTTGGGCCTGCGCAGCGGCGGCACCGAGGAAAAGGAGACAGGCAACTGAAAGTATACGCTTCATTTAGAGGGCCTTCCGTTCTTGCTGGATGGTGGTGTATTCGTCGGTGCTGCGATAGTCAGCGTTGCTGAGGAACTCATCATAGGCTGCGCGCGCTTTGTCCTTCTCACCGAGTTGCACGAGGATACGACCTGCTTTCAAGTAGGCTTTGGCGGCCCAGTCTTTGTAGGCCGGATAGCCGATATAAACTCGCTGATAGGCAGCCAGAGCATGCTTTTGGTCACCTTCCTCTTCGTAGCTCTCGCCGGTTTTGTAAAGGGCTTCAGCGTGAATGGGGCCACGCCATTCGCGGTTGGTGCTGATTTGGCGATACTTTTCACGGGCGCTGGAGTGGTCGCCAAGCTTACGGGCGATATCGCCCTGCTTCATTGCGGCAAACTTCAGGCCTTTTTGGCGTGGGAAGTCAGCCTCCGCCTTCTCGTAGAATGCCTTGGCCTGCTCAAAATTGCCGGCCTCCATTTCAAGGTCACCCAAGGCAAGCAACGCATTGAAAACCTGATCGGAATTTGCGTGGTCCTCAATGACCATCTCGAAAGCCGTGCGAGCAGAGCTTGCGTCGTATTTTTGAATCTGCTGCCCCACCCAGATCAAAGTAACCGGGCTGGCGTAGTAATAATCATCCTCGGTGAAGACGCGGCCTGGGTCGACCTTTACCCCAAGCTTGTCGAGGGAGTATTGCAGGCGCAGCGCCAAGGTTTCTTCTTTGTCTTCACGCGCCTGCTTGTAGAGGCGTGAGAAAGTCTGCTCCGGTGTTTCCTGGGGGAATTCCTGCTTGAGGTTTTCAAACTGGGCCAACCAAGGCTGGATGTCCTCCTGGGTTTGCACCAAGCGTTCGCGGAACTCCTGATCGTAAAGTGAGCGCTTGATTGGCTCAAGAACCAGCGGATTCTCACCAAGGAACACGAAAATAGCCTGACGGTCTTCGGCGATATGATTGCGGTAAGCAGCATCCTCATTCAGCTTGCGCAAGAGATTGAGGTTCTGCTCGATCAGCTCCTGGTTTTTGTAGTAATTCTGCGGATAAACGCGGAGAATTTCGTCCAGGCCGTAAGTGTAGGGATCGTCACCGAACTCACTGATGGCACCGATGTATTCCTTGAGCATCAGGTGCGGCTGCTGATTCAACTCGTAAGCGCGACCGAGCTGATAAATGGCGGCAGTGAGCTCACCTTGGTCTGCATACTTCTCAATGAACTGACGCAGCACTTCCGCCATTTGCTGGTATTCGCCATTGGCCTCCAAGAGCGCGGCCATACGGAAGTAAGAGTTTTGAATAAACTGAATATTGTCGGTATACTTCTCAACGTTGCCGTAGTGCGTCAGCGCAGATTTGATGTTACCCGTGGCTGAATCGATTTCACCGAGGAAGAACTCGACTTCGCCGCGCTGCGAAGTGTTCGGGTATTCGCGGATGTATTGGCTGAAGTCCCGACGGGCGGCATCGAACTCCTCAATGCCCATGGAGCAAATGCCACGGCGGTAGAGAGAGTCTTCCGCATAGGTGCTGCTGGGGTAGTCGAGGAGGATGTCGTTGTAATACTCGAAAGCGTCGCCGTAGTTGTTTTCCAGAATGAGCGCGAGGCCAATCCAGTATTTGAGACCAGGCGTGATCGTGGATGTGGGGTATTGCTTATCCCACTCCATGAACTGGCGCTTCATCTCGTCATATTGTTCCAGACGGGTGTAGGTATCCCCCATCAAGAAGATGACGGACTTGGCGTAGTCCTTATCCGGGCTTTCGGCAACGAATGCCTTAGAAAGGTCAAAGAAGTCCAGGTAGTCATTGTTGCGCTTGTAGTATTCCAGCAGCTTTACAATGACATCATCGCGATATTCCGTGTATTTCGGGTTCCCAAGGTAGTCTTCGCCGAGTTCAACCACTGCGTCCGGCTTGTTGATCTTGGTCGCGCCGGTAAACGCCGCGTAAATATACTGCTCAAGATTTGGATTATCCGGGTAATCTTTGATCAGGTTGCGGTAAGCGTAGAAGGACTCCCAGTCACGGTTCGTCAGCAGGTAGTTGCGGGCAATGCGCACTTTGAGATCGACCGTATAGGGCTTCAGTTTATCCAAGGCCTCGATCTGGGCTTTGGCATTGAAGATGTTCGTTTCGAGCTCAATGGCACGGTCATTATTCTTGTCCTTGACCATCATTCGGAGACGGCTGAGCTGCGCTTCCAAGTCTTCCAAACGGGCATTCTGCCAAGCCTTGATCTGATCAACCGTCAGCACCATGCGATACATGAGCATTGCCTCAGTGTAGCGCTTTTCCTTGGCCAGTTGGTCACCAGCGTCAATCAGGGCGACGTTTAACTGCAGATTGTAACGCGCGGGCGATTCGCCAACGAGGAAACGCAAATACTCCAATGCGACGTCGTAATGCTTCTCTTTAATGTTACCCTCCAGCAAAGCGGCAGCAGCTGAGGCTTGGTCATTCGGATCACGCGTTTCCTTGAGGAACATCTCGAAGTAAGGCAGACCACGCTTCCACTCACGCTTGATGTAAAGGCATTCCGACAGCTTTTCGAGCACCTCCATGCGTTGCTCGTAATTCATGCGACCTTCGAGGGGCTGGCGTAGCAGCTTCTCGTAGATTTCAGCGGCCTTGAGGAAATCCTGAAGCCCCCGGTATGCGTCGGCCTCGTAAAGGTAGCCTTTGACCGCGTTCTCACCGTTGGGAAACTCCTTCTGCATGCGCTGGAGCCACTCAATCGCCTTGGTCAACGCATCCTTACTGTTGTCCGACGAGTATTCGACCAAGTAGCTGATGCCCAGGTAGAAATAGACACCTTCGAGGTTATCCTTTTGCTCACTGCCCTGGAAGCGGTTAACCAGCTCCTCTAAGTAGGGCCTGGCCTCTATGAATTGCTGACGGCTGACCAGATTATCCGCCGCTTGCAGCAGGTTGGACAACGTCATGTTCGCCGCATCCTGCCCCATGGCTTGAGAGCCGAGGCAAATGCTAAGACAAACAATAACGAGTTGAGCAGATCGATGTAAAAATCTCCGCACGATTAATAGAAAACTGGGGTGAAAAACTTGGGTTTGGGCGCTCTATTAAAGAGCTGAAAGAATGAAGAACAAAGAGTTGATGCGTAATGACAAGCTTTTTTCAAGAATGTGCTATTACCGATCGGTTAATATATTAAACAACTTAAGCCAACCTTGGCCGCAAATTTGCGGTATTTCCGTTTTAGCTCGAAGGATTCCTGACTATCACCCTGAATTACCTCTTTGCGCCCCAAAAAATAAAATTTAATCAATTTTTTGATCATGACACAGTCAGTTGCACTTACCATCGCCACCAGCGACAGCGGCTCAGGTGCCGGTATCCAAGCCGATCTGAAGACTTTCACCGCCTGCCAGGTCTATGGCGTCACTGCATTTGCCGCGTTGACCGCGCAGAATCCTGACGGCGTCTCCGCCATCCACGAGCTCCCCGCAGATTTCCTGCGCGCACAGTTGAACCAGCTCGCCAGCTACTTCAACATTTCGGCTGCCAAAACGGGCATGCTTTTTTCCGAACCATTGATCGAAGTATCCGCGCAATTGATTGCGGAGAGAAAGATTCCCACCGTCGTCGATCCCGTCATGGTTTCAACCAGCGGTGCACGCCTCCTTAAAGAAAGTGCTATCGAAGTCCTCAAAAAAGAACTCCTTCCACGCGCAACTCTGATTACCCCCAATCTCGATGAAGCCGCCGTTCTCTTGGGCTGGCGTCCCGAAAACCCATCTCAAATGCGCGACGCCGCCCGCCAACTCAATCAACAGTTCGGCGCGGCAATCTTGCTCAAAGGGGGGCATCTTGAGGGCAATCAGTTGATCGACATCCTGCAACTTCCTGATGGCGAGTCGGTGGAGATCGCCAGCAATCGCATTCCTGGCGTCGACACCCACGGAAGTGGCTGCACGCTCTCGGCGGCCATCGCCGCCTATCTGGCTCAGGGTAAAACACTGATCGAAGCCACCCAAAAGGGACACGCCTACCTACAGCAAGGCATGGAGCGCCCTCTACAGCTTGATAACAAGTGCTTCATTCGCCATTTTCCGTGATATCAATAATCCATTATTAAACTAAAGAATATTATTTGTATCATTTTACTTTACAGCACGAACGTTCATAGCTGAGATGACCATGTCCACAAGGACGGTATATTATAAAAAACTAACAGAACAAGTAAATCGCTATGAACAATCAGCCATCCCCCAAGAACCAATACACCGGGCAAAACGCCGGTTTTACCTTGGTAGAAATCATGATCGTGGTGGTCATCATCGGCACTCTAGCTGCGATCGCCATCCCTGCATTCCAGAAGGTTCGCCAGAGTAGCCAAGGCACGACACTCGGCGAGAACCTGCAGTCATTCCGTGACGCCTTGTATCTTTATGACATGGAAGAAGGCTCTCTGCCGGCCGCCATGGATGCCGACCTCCTCACCTGGATGCCGGAAGCCTGGGGCACGAACCCTCCGATCGAGGGCAGCTATACCTATGCTGGCTCGGGTAGCAATGCCAACATCACTTTCACCGCCTCCGGCACCCTGAACGCAGACATCGCTGGTTCGATCGACTCAAAATTCGACGATGGCAACCTCGCCACAGGCCTGTTCCGTTCCACCGGCAACACCCTCACCATCCACGTCTACGATCCGGACGCATAAGCTTTTTAGCCAGTCATCCGACGCAGAAGAACCAAAAAGCTCCCCACTTATATTGTGGGGAGCTTTTTACTAAAAAATTTCGGCAAGCTAGCTACGCTTGCGGCGAACCATTCCGCGCACAATCAGCAACGCACCGATGCACCCAACGATCCAATAAGTTTGCGGCTCGGGAATCGCGATGGAGTCGTAAACCGCCTGAACTTCACCTGCAGACATCGCATTGTCATACAAGCGCAAGAGCGATATCTCGCCCTCGTAGTTGGAAAAAGTATTCTGCGAATACGGGTTGCCAGCGTCACGCTGCGCACCCCCCATTTGGTCGTAAGAAAAGCGCGCGATGCCGCCAGGATTCGATGAGACTAAGTCAATATCACCATCAAAGGTAAGCGATGCCTGCTGCCCACCATTCACATAGAGTGTACCAGTCGTTTGAATGCCGGAGCCGGGATCATTTTTATCAACGGTCAAAACGACCTGCACAAACTCGCCACTAGTCAGTAAGCTACTCACATCCGAGGTATTCAGCACAATGGTCGGCAGCGAATTCGTGCCGCCCTGCTTCAACAAAGCAAGTATGGAGCCATCGGTATCCAGCGAAAATGACATTCCAAAGAACGGATTGCCAATCTCAAGCAGCGTTTGCCGCGTGCCAATCGGTATGGCATTCGGGCGAATCCACATCTCGTAGCTCGAAGAACTACCCGCAACGGCGTTCCAGTTGGTGCCGGCACTGCCACCGGTAATCGAGCCACCGAAGGCGTAGGCCGCGCTAAAGTAGCTGCTGTTACCACTAACATCGACCGGGCTGGTCGTGCCACCGGTAAATGTCAAATTGACCGAGCCGACTTCGTCGGTCCAAGATCCGTTGCCCGGAAAGTCCAATGATGCGCTGTATTCGTGCACCAAAACCGCATTGGCAGAGCTCGACAGCAAAAAGGCAACAATCGCGCCGCCAAGAATGAATGACTTAGGGGTGAAGTAAGAGGGGGTATTTGAGTACATGCCCACATGCAAATGATTCAACTGACTTAGTCAATAAAGAAATACGCCCGTTAACAGCCTCAATAAGCACTCTTAATTACAAGTTGAGTTAGCCCAATTGCGCTACACGACTCGATGCCAACGCTCCGCCACGGGCGGTCCATCATAATAGACCAGGTGCAACACCCTGCGATGGCGCGGGCTGGTAGCGGGGGAAGACGCATGGAGCAGCAGCGGCTTCATCAGCAGTGCGACACCGGCTTTAGCGGAACACACCCGCTCACCGCAAACCGATACACTGCTCGCAATTTCCGCACCTTTCAAAATGCCTAGGCGGTGGCTTCCGGGCGCAACCCGCAGTGCCCCGTTGTCAGCGCCGCAATCATCCAGATGAACCCTCACCGCCAGCATTGATTCCAACACAGTCAAGGGTGGGCGCGCGAAATCAACACCATCTTTGACGCAGGCTTGGTCATAACCGGCTGCGGTCACCTTTTCAGCGAAAGGAAACAACACATCCTGATGCCAGGGTACTTTCCAGTTCGTCGCGGGAGTTTTATCAAAAGCGATAGCCTGGATTGCGACAGCGGCTCGCGTCAAATAACCTGCATCAGACAAAGCTTCACGCACTTGCTTGGCTGCATTGGCCACCGCCCCAACGTGCAGCAGACAGCGGGACCCCGCGCGCTCAGCGACGAAGACACCTGCGCACAGCTCATCCGTTAACGACGATGGCAATGCCAGCGAAAAACTGCCAAAGCCATCTTCGTCCAAATTCATCTCACGCGGACTTAGTAAGACTTCGCAAAGACCACGCGCTTCGGGCTCGGATTCCCCGTAAAGGGGCAAACGCCGGGCTCGCCGTCGGCCAAGGGCACACAGCGAATCGTCACCTTGTATTCCTTCGCCAGCGCATCTTCATCCTCCGCCGAGCCGCCCCAGTGCGCCATAGCAAAACCGCCATGGATCTCGGGCTTGTCCTTGTTTTCCGGCGTGAAGAACTCGATGAACTCTTCCTTGGAATTGATCTCGCGGGTGTTCTCCTCGCGATGGGCCTTGGCACGGGCCAGAAGGTTGTCCTGAATCTCGTTGAGGCGGTTAACGGCAGTCGCGCAGAATTCGTCGCGGTTGACACCAGCCTTCTCGCCGGTATCGCGGCGGAAGGCAAACACGCTGCCATTGGCCATGTCGCGCGGGCCGACCTCGAGGATGATCGGGGCACCCTTCTTGACCCACTCCCAGCGCTTGTCGCCGCCGCGTAGGTCGCGCTTGTCGATCTCCACCTGGATCGCGCGTCCGGCAAAGAGTTGGCCTTCCAGCTCCTTCTTGATGCCGTCGCAGTATTCGAGGATCGCGTTGGGGTCCTCGGCCTTGTGGAGCACGGGCAAGATGATAACCTGCTTTGGCGCAAGCTTCGGCGGAAGCACGAGGCCGTCGTCGTCGGAATGCGTCATGATCAGGCCGCCCACGAGACGCGTCGACACACCCCAAGAGGTCGTCCAGGCAAACTCTTGCTTACCCTCTTCCGAGAGAAATTGAATGCCGCAACCCTTGGCGAAGTTCTGCCCGAGGAAGTGGCTGGTGCCGGCCTGCAGCGCCTTGCGGTCCTGCATCATGGCCTCGATGGAATACGTGTGGTCGGCACCGGGGAAACGTTCGCCCTCGGTCTTCTCACCCTTGATGACCGGCATGGCCATCCAGTTTTCCGCGAAGTCCGCGTAGACGTCGAGCATCTGGCGCGTCTCAATCATCGCCTCCTCGCTGGTCGCGTGCGCGGTGTGCCCTTCCTGCCAGAGGAACTCCGCCGTGCGCAGAAAGAGTCGCGTGCGCATCTCCCAGCGAACGACGTTAGCCCACTGGTTAATCATGATGGGCAAATCGCGGTAGCTCTGGACCCACTTCGCATAGCTCGCACCGATGATCGTTTCCGATGTCGGCCGAACGATGAGCGGTTCTTCCAGCTCGCCGTCGGGCTTGAGCCCACCCTGCCCGTCATCGACCAGGCGCGAATGGGTGACCACGGCGCATTCCTTGGCGAAGCCGTCGACGTGCTTGGCCTCGCGCTCGAGGAAGCTCTTAGGGATGAACAGCGGGAAGTAGGCGTTGACGTGGCCGGTGTCCTTAAACATGCCGTCCAGCACGCGCTGGATGTTTTCCCAGAGGGTATACCCCCATGGCTTGATGACCATGCACCCGCGCACTGGCGAGTTTTCCGCCATGTCGGCGGCCTTGATCACTTGCTGATACCACTCCGGGTAGTCTTCGACCCGCGTGGGGGTAATGGCTGTCTTCGCTTTGCCCATAAGAACTCGCGAGACAAACCGAAATTTTCGCACATGCAAAGGCCAAATAATCGAAAAAAAACGGAACTTTGTCACCCACCGTGATTCTAAGATGCTAACAATCAGCCATTAACCTTCAATTTGGCATAAACTATTTTTTACGAGGAACTTTTTTAAACTAAGAGTGTCATTTCAATGAGAGTAGTGATATTCATTTGTTAGGTCCCGCAAGGGACGTTTTGGGGTAGAAACTAGCGCCGCCCATCTCATTCGAGGTGGGCGGCCGATTTTTTGTACAGGGTCGGCGTAGGTCGGTCCCATTAGGGGCCGACAAATCCAGCCCAAACAGGTAGCGCAGGCGCGTCTCGCGCCGCACCCCATTGGAGTAGCGTCGGTTCTAATGTAGGGCTCGCGCTTGCGCGACGCCGCATCCGCTCAAGCATGATCGCCGACGACCTATTGCGACATCGCGCAAGCGCGAGCCCTACATCGCATCAACTGTATTTTACCTTCAGCACGGGGTGCGGCGCGAGACGCGCCTGCGCTACCATTCGACTAAGAAAAGAAATTCCCATTCCGCCATTGGCAAAGCCCGACTGTCTGCCTTTAACTATCGGACATGGAACTACAATCCAACGCCAACCGGGGCTACCAGGGCACGCTGCAAGTCACCATCACCGCCGAGCAGTTCCCCGCCCTCACCCGCCTTTGCGCGGGCGACGCTCAATTCCCCAAGCTGATCGCCGAGAACCTCGAGCGTGTCGTCGAGGAATACCTCCACGCCGCCGAGCAACAAGTCACCGCCGCGCAGGGGCAAAATCCGGACAAGCAACCTTAGCCACTTTAACCTTTCTCAGTTGCTTCAATCGTATCCACACCTCGCCACACTTTAATTTTTAATCTTTTTCCTTTAATCTTCTCACCATCATGCCCCGCAAATACTGGCTAATCAAATCCGAGCCCGACGTCTTCTCCATCGAGGACCTCAAGAACTGCCCCAACGGCACCGAGCCCTGGGACGGCATTCGCAACTACCAGGCGCGTAACTTCATGCGCGACGAGTGGCAGGTCGGCGACCAGATCCTTTTCTACCACTCCAACACCACGCCTCCCGGTGTGGTGGGCTTGGCCGAGGTAGCGGGAGAGCCCGAGCCAGACCCCCTCGCCTGGGACAAAAAGAGCAACTACTACGACGAAAAAGCCTCGCCCGAAAACCCGCGCTGGGTCCGCGTGCCCGTCAAATACGTCGACACCTTCCCGCGCACCGTGACCCTCGATGAGCTCAAGTCCGAAGACAAGCTCGCGGAAATGCGCGTCGTCCAACGCGGCAACCGCTTGTCCATTAACCCCGTCACCAAGGCCGAGTTCGAACACATCTGCAAGCTGGCCAAGAAGAAGGCCAAGTAGTGGTAGGATAGCCATTAAAACTCAGTTTAACTACAAAGGACACGAAAAGCACAGAGCTAGAAGGCATCGGAATTCTTTCCCACAGTGACGCAGAGGCGCTGAGGCAGTTATTCCTAAAAGATCCCTGCGCCTCTGCGTCACTGCGGGAGAAATTAACGGCACTCTGGCCATCGTTCGCTTCGTGTCCTTCATGGTGAAAAATGGAACCCAAATGAAAAAACCCACTTTTTCCGCCCCTACGGCGATTAGCCAGATTGCCATGTCGCTCGCTCGTTTTATCGACACGCAGTTCGAGGCGGGGGCCAAGTTTGAGGCCGAGCAATACCTACAGTTTGGCTGGATGCAGTTTAAGATCGAAGACTTCGACGGTGAGCTGCAAATCCTCGCGCCCGCCCCTGGCAAGTCGCCCATCGAATTCCAGCCAGACTGCTCTGACGCGCTCAACCTGATCCTTCGTCAACGCTACGTGTGCGACAGCTTTGGCGTCGAGATGCTGGAGTGCCACTTGGGCTCATCGATCATCTGCATTCGCGATTTCGAGGTGCGCAACAAGCTGTTTATCGACCGCCTAGACGCCCCCAAGGAGCACGCCTCGGGGTGGTTCCTCGGCGCGCAGGACAGCGAACTCAGCCCTAACGAAGCGGAAAATCTTGAGCTGCGCAGCCTCTGGGAAATCGCCTGCCGCTACCCGGACTTCGTCGACTTCTTTCTCCTGCCGCAGCACTGGCAAGTCATCCTCGAAGACGACGGCCCTGTCGTCAGCCGCGCCTACGAAAAAGCCACCGCGAAACCGGGTTCCTACTACGCGGATAAGTATCAGCGTTGAGGCTATGCGTTGAGGCATGGTATGTTATTTAACCATAGAGGACACGGAGGTAAGGAGGCATGACTAGAGTGGATATCAGTAAACTAGAAAGAGTAGCCAAAGTTGCTTGGAAAATCATCCATGTCCTTCTCTTTCTCAGCGTTATCCTATTACTCACCATACCCGATGATTGGAGCGAAGCCATTAAGATCACGCTATGGACCATTACTTATACAACCGGTTTGCCAGTAATTCTGGGCAATGTGTTACTCTATTTAGAGAGAAGAGGTTGGTTAAAATAACGGCCTCGTCGTCTGGCGCGCCTACGAAAAAGCCATGCCAAGCCCGGCTCCTACTACGCAGATAAGTATAGGCGGTGAGGCAATTTAGTCCACCACGTATTGATGTAGGGCTCGCGCTTGCGCGATGCCGCATCCTGCTGGGCGTGAGGCAATGGCGGCATCGCGCGAGCGCGAGCCCTACATCATGACGCTGATAAACTCTGGTTCAGGAAACTGAAAAATTTCTCGAAATTCTGTATTTCTGATATTCCGTAAGAAAATAAAGAAGAGCGCCAAAGACATTCATGAAAACAATGGCCAAAAGCCATTTCTTTCGCTTATCCTCAACTGGTGTGTAACGTTTTGCATGCAAAAATGCATATCCGCAAAATCCGATGATCAATAAGGATGTGGCTAAATTACAGACTATTGCCAACAACTGAAGGTCACCCCTACCACTCATTACGAGTGCCTCTGGAATCATTCCCAGCAAGATGATCACAACGACCAATACAGCTACTGATCGCGACATCCCCACCCCCTACTTCGACCACTCCAGCATGCGCTTAATCGGAGCATAGGCGGCTTGGCGGACTTGCTCGTCCATCTTGATTTCGGGGGACATGTCGCGCAGGCAGTCGCGGAGTTTTTCCACGGTGTTCATCTTCATGTAGCGGCAGTCGTTGCACGCACACGTGTCCGTGGGGCCGGCGACGAAGGTCTTCTCCGGAATCTCGCGCTGGAGGCGGTGGATCATGCCTGTCTCGGTGACGACGATGATCGTGTCCGACGGGTGGCTCTTGCAAAAGCCGACCATCTTTTCGGTCGAGCAAACTTCGTCGGCCAGGTCGCGGACGGCCTCCACGCACTCGGGGTGCGCGACGACGGGCGCGCCGGGGAACTTGAGCTTCACCTTCTCAATGGCGCGGGTGGTGAACAGAACGTGCGCGTAACAGCTCCCGGGCCACAGACGCATCGGGCGGTCAAGCTGCTTGCTGACCCACTGGCCGAGGTTTTGGTCGGGCACGAACAGGATCTCGCGGTCGGCCGGGATGCGGTCGGCGATTTTCATGGCGTTGCCGCTGGTGCAAATGACGTCGCTCAGCGCCTTCACGCCGGCCGAGCAGTTGATGTAGGCCACGGTGTAGAGGCCGGGATTGGCGTCCTGGTAGGCCTTGAGCTTTTCCGGCGGACAGCTGTCCGAGAGCGAGCAACCTGCGTCCATCTCCGGCAGGAGCACGGTTTTGCCGGGGTTGACGATTTTCGCGGTTTCGGCCATGAAGTGCACGCCGCAAAAGACGATCACATCGGCATCAGCCTCCTCGGCCTTGTAGGACAGCCCCAGCGAATCGCCCACGTAATCGGCCACCTGCTGGATAGCGTCGATCTGGTAATTGTGCGCGAGGATGACGGCGTTGCGCTCCTGCTTCAGCTTCAGGATTTCCTCCTGAATAGCCGACAGCGGCGCATCCCCCGTGGGACGCGGTTTAAAGACCAATGGTTCGTAATCAAGGACTGCCATGATCCGGCACAGCGTTGGGATTCGCGCCGTTTTGTCAAACGCGGGGTTAGCCAGGGAGATTTTTAACAGAGGGGCAAATAACCTGAGAAGCGTGATTTTTAACCACGAAGGACGCGAAGCGCACGGAGGCCAACGAGCTGTTGTTAATTTCACGCCAAGACCCAAAGACCCCAAGTTTCTTAGCATACGAAATTATCTTGGGGTCTTTGGGTCTTGGCGTGAGTTTAAACGAGTTGCCACAACGCTTTGTGCGCTTCGTGTCCTTCGTGGTTAAAAATAGCGTTGTCCCAAAACTGTTTCCATCGCCGCGCTTGCGAATTACGGCAGAAAAGACCACATTGTATATTATGCGCATCGAAAAAGACTCAATGGGCGCCATGGAGGTGCCCGAAGACGCACTTTACGGCGCCTCGACGCAGCGCGCGGTGCTGAACTTTCCCATCAGTGGACGGTCGATGCCCGAGGGCTTTATCCGCGGGTTGGGCATCGTCAAAGCCGCCTGCGCGACGGCCAATGAACAGCTCGACCGCCTCTCCAAGGAGAAGGCCGACTACATCCGCCAAGTCTGCGCCGAGGTAGCCGAGGGCAAGCTCAGCGAGCACTTCCCGGTGGACGTTTTTCAGACCGGTAGCGGCACCTCGTCCAACATGAATCTCAACGAAGTCGTCGCCAACCGCGCAGCGCAACTGGCGGGCAAACCCATTGGCGGAAAGGACCCGGTCCATCCGAATGACGACGTCAACCTCGGCCAATCCTCCAACGACATTGTGCCGACGGTGCTCCATGTTTCGCTCGCGGTTTCGATCAAGGAAAACCTCGTGCCCGCACTTAAGCACCTACACCACGCGCTGGACGAAAAGGCCAAGGAATTTGCCGACGTCATCAAAATCGGCCGCACGCACCTGATGGACGCCACCCCTGTCTCGCTCGGGCAGGAGTTTTCCGGCTATGCCCACCAGCTGGCCAAGGCCGTCGTCCGCGCCGAAGAGTGCATCGACCGCCTGGAAGAGCTCGCCATTGGCGGCACCACCGTCGGCACGGGCCTCAATTGCCACCCTGAATTTTCGGGCAAGGTCTGCGCGATCTTGGCGGAGGAAACCGGCATCGGCTTCCGCGAGGCCGAGAACCACTTTGAGGCGCAGGCCGCGCGCGACGACTGCGTGGAAGTCGCCGGGATTTTAACCACGATCGCGGCCAGCCTGACCAAGGTTGCCAACGATATTCGCCTGCTCGGCAGCGGCCCCCGCAGCGGCCTGGGCGAAATTAGCCTGC
The DNA here is from genome assembly GCF_027257155.1 of Cerasicoccus sp. TK19100. Taxonomy (NCBI): domain Bacteria; kingdom Pseudomonadati; phylum Verrucomicrobiota; class Opitutia; order Puniceicoccales; family Cerasicoccaceae; genus Cerasicoccus; species Cerasicoccus fimbriatus. The sequence continues at coordinate 505,612 of NZ_JAPWDU010000006.1, read as the reverse complement.
CGCCGACGCAGCCGGGCTCCAGCATCATGCCAGGCAAGGTCAACCCCGTCATGAGCGAGATGCTCGTGCAGGTCTGCATGTATGTGATGGGCCATAGCAACACTGTCGCCATGGCCGGGCGCGACGGCCACTTCGAGCTCAACGTCACGATCCCGCTCATCGCCCATTGCCTACATGAGAGCGTGACCTGCCTCAGCAACGGCGCCCGCACCTTTGCTGACAAATGCGTGGACGACATCACGCCAAACACCAAAGTCTGCCAGGAGCTGGTCGAGCGCAGCTTGATGCTCGTCACCGCACTGAACCCCTTCATCGGCTACGACAAGGCCGCCCATGTCGCCAAGCGCGCCTTCAAGGAAGGCAAAACGCTCAAGGATATCCTCCTCGACGAGCAGCTCATGGAAGAAGCCCAAATCGATCAGGCACTCGACCCGACACGGATGATTTGAGCCAAAGTTCGTTTTTAGAAATCGAGACTTCGCCTCGTGACTGGTCCCGCAGACTTAACCGGGATTCTGAAGCGCAGCTCGCCGATGGCTCCAAACCCTGCGGTCCAGAAACCACAGAACGCCCACTGTCATGAAGGTCAGGTAAGTTGCGATAATCGCCAGTATCATTAAAATGCGGCGGAAAGCATCCTGAATCAGGCGGACGCGCACTTGCTCTACGTCCGCGATGAAATGCTTCCGTTCCGTGCTGATGACCTCCTCAAACTTGTCCACTTGCGCAATCCAGTCGTTGGTGATCGCGATGCGGGCCTTGTCCAAGCCGTTCATCACCGCAATGCGCTCGTTGGTAAATTGAGCCATGACGGCTTTGCGCTCGCTGCTCAGGCGACCAAGGGCCAGCTCGCTTGTCTCGCGAAACTCACGCAGCGCCACCTCGCGCTCCCGGGAAATCAGGCCGGGCATCTCATCCATCGTCACGCTCACCTGCTCCAACGTTTCGGTGCTGGCGTCCATGAGCCCCGGCATGCGGTCAAAGGTTTCTTGGACATGGTAGTGCTGGCCAGACTGTTCGACGAATAGCTCGGCCTCCCAGCGCATTTGGTTCGGAATCTGGTCGCTGTAGACATCCAGCTTGTGGCTAAGGTCTCCCACGGTCGTGACCATCGCGTCGACCGCGTCACTCATCGACATGCCAAGCTCCAGCGTCATTTCGGTGGACTTATTGGTGATGTTCTCGCGGGAGTCGAAGCTGCCGTTGACCGGGTGATTGTGCGCCCATTCTTCGATCAAATCGTGCGCGCGTTCGAGCTCCGTTCCGTCCGGCGAATTGGTATCGTCCACATCAGCGAAAAACTTGGCCATCCGCTCATTAATTCTCAGCGCGACATCGTAGCCCATTGGCGCGTAGGACTTAAAATCGCGCGCGCCGGGCCCGGTCTCGAAGTAGTCCATCATCTGGTAGCTCAGCGCCCAGGTATCCAGCAGCGCAATCTGAGGATATGTCTCAAACAGCGATTCGCGCAGAGCCGGCACGGTGGCAATCTTCCACTCCAGCGCCGCGCGGCGAACCTCAGGATCGTCCGACTCGGCAATAATCTGGTCCGCCGTATCGACCACCATCCCCGTCATTGGGTTCACGAGCGAGCGGACCCGCAGCCGCAGCTGATGATAAGTCACCCGCATGCCCTCGACTTTTTCATCCTTGGTCTTGCCTCCCATGAGGATGGAGTCTGCGCAGCCAGAAAACATGCCCAGCGAAACGATCAGCAGGGCGAGGACAAACGCAAGGCAGCAGCGACGGCGCGACATAACGCCAAGAAGATCAGCAATTTTCCCGCCAATGACAAGCCCAGTGACGCCTGATGCAATCTGCATTGAGCTTAACGGTCAAATACCGCATTTTGCAGCTCAATTTAGAAGCCCAGCATCGTCAGCGCGGCGTTAATCAGCTCCAGCGAAAACCAGATAATAGCTGCCAACATGGCCACCACGATGACGGCAAAACCGATCACCACGCCATAATCTATTGCCTTTGGACGGCGCTTTTGACCGATATGCTTTTGCAAAATATCATAGTTCCGGCGGTTAGATTTAAACCAAGCTGAAAAAAGGTCCCCCAACACCGGTATCGCGCCAAACACGGTATTGATGACCACATTAACGCCCATTCGCATAAGGGCGATCGTCGGCAAACCCTCTCGCAGACCGGCCCAGAGGATGACGCCCCCCGCTGCGGCACCCGCGCTGTCGCCCCACCCCGGGATGAGGCCTATGATTGGGTCGAGTCCGATACGCCAATCAGTTCCAGGAATGCGGATGCAGTCGTCCATGATGTTGGCCACGACCCGCGAGGCCCGGGACTTCGGCGAGGCCTTTTCGTTGGACTGACTGCTGCGTTGAAGAGATCGTGTCTGCTGTAACATAATGAGGAGTCGGCAAACGAAGCCCACTCAGTCCTATAATTTGCAAGTCACGTGCCAGCCGTTGGATCACACGATTTTGCGTGGCTTTTCGCGCTTGCCTTTTGCCCCGAAAACCTGTGTTTTCTTCACTTTGCGCCAAAGTGGGTTTCCCGCTCAGGCATGAAAGACCAATAAACCAACAACATAACCGTCAACCCGGGTCCAGCGCACGCGCTAGACTCGCTATCCATATACCTACCATATGAGTTCATTAATGGAAGAGCTGCTTGCAGAAAGCAGCTTCGCAAACCTCGCTCCCCACGCCATCGTTAAGGGCAGCATCACCGAAATCCGCGCCAACGAAGTTATCGTCGACATCGGCGGCAAGAGCGAAGGCTCGATCAACGCCAACGAGTTCATGGACATCGGTGAATTGTCCATCGGCGACGAGATCGAAGTCTACGTCGAAAAGGTCGAAGACAAGGAAGGCAACCCCATCCTCTCGTTCGACAAGGCCGAGCAAAAGAAGAACTGGGAAAACATCGTCAACCAGTGCGAAGAAGGCTCCATCGTTCCTGGCCGCGTGAAGGCTAAGGTCAAGGGCGGTCTGATCGTCAACATTGGCGTCGACTCCTTCCTGCCGGCATCGCAGATCGACATCCAGCCCCCGAAGAACCTGGATCAATACCTGCACCAAACCTACGACTTTAAGATCGTTAAGATCAACACCGAGCGCCGCAACATCGTCGTTTCGCGTCGCGAGCTGATCGAAGAGCAGCGCCTCGAAAAGCGCCGCACGCTCCTCGAAGAAGTGAAGCCGGGCGACGTCCGCCGTGGCGCCGTCAAGAACATCACCGACTACGGCGCGTTCATCGACCTCGACGGTCTCGACGGCCTCCTCCACATCACCGACATGAGCTGGGGTCGCATCAGCCACCCGAGCGAAATGCTCAAGGTGGGTGAAGAGATCAACGTCATGATCATCGAAGTGGACCGCGACCGCGAGCGTGTTTCCCTCGGCCTCAAGCAGACCGTTTCCAATCCTTGGGACAACATCGAGCACAAGTACCCGGTCAACGCCAAGGTTGCTGGTAAGGTCGTTAACCTCGTCCCTTACGGCGCATTCGTTGAGCTGGAAGAAGGCGTGGAAGGCCTCGTGCACGTCACCGAGCTGTCCTGGACCAAGCGCATCAACAAGCCGAGCGAAGTGCTCAAGGTGGGCGATCAGATCGAAGCCGTTGTTCTGGGCATCCAGAAGGACGAGCAGAAGATCAGCCTCGGCGTCCGCCAGCTCGAGCCGAATCCCTGGGATATGGCTCGCCACAACTACCCGGCCGGCGCCCGCGTTCGCGGCAAGGTGCGTAACCTCACCAACTACGGCGCATTCGTCGAGCTGGAAGAAGGCATCGACGGTATGGTTCACGTCTCCGACATGTCCTGGACCCGCAAGGTCAACCACCCGAGTGAAGTGGTCAAGAAGGGCGACGAGATCAACGCCATCGTCCTCGACGTCGACAGCGACAACCAGCGCATCTCCCTCGGCATGAAGCAGCTCATGGAAGACCCATGGGACAACATCGAGCAATACTTCAAGATCGGCGACATCGTGCAGGGCAAGGTTTCCAAGCTCACCGGCTACGGTGCGTTCATCGAGCTCGAGCACGGCATCGACGGCCTGGTTCACATCAGCCAGATCGCCGAAGATCACGTGGAGAAGATCAAGGACGTCCTCGACGAAGGTCAGGAAGTTTCCGCCCGCGTTATCAAGATCGACATCGAAGAGCGCCGCGTAGGCCTGTCGATCAAGGCTGCTGCCTACGACAGCGACCAGCTCGCCGCCGAAGTTGCTGCCTTCGACCGCATCCAGGACAGTGGTCAAATGACCTCCTTGGGCGACATCCTCGACGAAGCCACCAAGGGCTAAGCCCACGGTTCGCAACCATCGCATTTCAAACCCCGGTCAGCAATGGCCGGGGTTTTTCTTTGGCTGGGATACAGAGGCTCCCCCGCGTTACCGGATATTCGCCCAGATTCAGTGCCGTTTCGCCGGGAAAGCATTACTATCATTTTCAACAACACAAGGGAATGTCTTGAGGCATCACATTACCATCTGTTGGAACAACACATTAGGATCTCTTGGGGTGACACATTACCATGTGTTGCCCAAACACATTACGATCGTTTTTCGCAACAGATCATAATCGTTTTCCGAGAACGATGGTAATGCTTTTTGAAAAACGATCCCAATGCCTTTTGGACACACTCGTACGGTCGGACCCGGAACGGCTGCGGCAATTTCTCTGCGCAGGTTAGCCCTCGCGTCCAATCAGAGCCATAGGGTGATAAACCGATATCACCCGTACACCGGGAATGCCTGATCCAGGACAATAATTTTGCATAGCAGCCACCTTAATGTGACGCGGACGCATACGTATAATCGTTGACTCGCCTGCCATCGTAAAGATTCTCTAAGCAGCTTCTGATCTATTACATGAGCCACAGCCATATCTCGAACGTCCGCATTTTTTTCATCTGGCTCATGCTTTTGGTATGCGCTGCCGCCCTGCGCGCGGAAACCATCGTCTCCGAGGACTTCTCCTCAGGCTTACCAACCGAGGGCTGGGAGTATTATAAATCATCCTCAACCTACGGTCGCATCCAGGTCGCCAGCGGCCGAATGCGGATGGATGTCACTACCAACAGCAACTACTCGCTCAACGAAGCCATCCTGACAGTCAACTTGGCCGGGGCGACTGCCGCCAGCCTCAGCTTCCAGCAGATCGACACTTTGGACGAAGAACACACCCTCCCCGCTTCCTTCAGCGGGCATGACAATGGCGACGGCGTGGCCATCAGCGCCGATGGGGTAACTTGGTATACTATCTCAACGCGTCGGAGCTGAACGTTAGCAGCCTGACAACTTATAATGTCGACCTGCTCGCAAAACGCGACGCCATCCGCAGTAGCTACGATGCCACCTTTGATTTTACTACAGACTTCAAGATCAAGTTCCAGCAATACGATAACTACGCTTCTTCCACCGATGGTCGGGAATGGGACAACATCGTAATCGACGCCATACTGACCCCAGCCCTCTCCATTGTTGCCGGGACAGAATTTCTGGAAGGCGCGACAAACATCCCCGCCACGCTAAACGTCGACATTGCGCCGGATGCGGATCTAGTGGTTAGCTTGGCTGGCGATTCATTCCTTAGCTTACCTGCCAGCGTCACCATCCTATCCGGTCAGAACTCGGCGGATTTCACTTTCTCCATTGTCGACGATGGCGCTGTTCAGGGAGATCGCAGCGCGTCCATCACCGCCACGGCGACCGACCACACTAGCAGCATCCACAACCTCACCGTCCATGATGATGAGATCACCTACACCGTCACCTTTGTTTTGGGTGACAACGCCACACTGGACAGCGGCGACCTCGTGCAAACCATTACTTGGGGACAGCCGGCAGTAGAGCCGGTTATTACTGTCGATCCTGATTGGGAGTTCCTGGGCTGGGATCAATCATTGTCGCCCATTATCGCCAACACTACGATTGACGCACTTTATTTGCCAATCCACACCGTCACCTTTGAATTAGGTGAGCACGGAACGCGAATTGCTGGCGATCTAGTTCAACGCGTTCTAGCGGGAAGCGCCGTAATCCCACCAGGTGTCTCAGTAGAGAACGGCTGGGCGTTTTCTGGCTGGAATCACAGTCTCAATAATATCTCCGGAGATCTTACCATAACAGCAACCTATGTGGACGCAGCCTTGGCAGGCATACTGGAGTATAAACTAACCGCGAGTGACGCTGCTGCAACTGATTCATTTGGCAGTAGCCTAAGCATCAGCGGCGATACGGCTGTTATTGGAGCTTATCGAAACAAAGATGGGGGTTACGATTCCGGCAGCGCATATATCTTTACCAAACAAAATGGCGTATGGATTGAACAAGCCAAGCTGACGGCAAGTGATGCAGCTGGGGAGGATAATTTCGGCCAGAGTGTGAGCATCAGCGGAGATACGGTTGTCATAGGTGCGTATTACGACGATGATATGGGAAGAAATAGTGGCAGCGCCTATGTATTTATAAGAGAAAACGGCGTATGGTCCGAGCAAGCCAAGCTGACGGCCAGCGATGGCGCTCGAAGCGATTACTTCGGACACAGCGTATGCGTAAGTGGCGATACAGCAATCATCGGGGCTTACTCGGATTATCACGAAGGAATCGATGGAGGGAGCGCCTACATTTTTAATCGGCGAAATGGGGTTTGGCTGGAGCAAACAAAACTAATTGCCAGCGATGCTGCAAATGATGATCGATTCGGTTACGCAGTGAGCATCAGTAGAGATACTGCAGCTGTATCAACAGGTGGTTCAAACAATGCCTATGTCTTTAGGAGAAGCAATGATGTTTGGACGGAACAAGCCAAACTAACCGCTAGCGATAGTGCTTCTGGCGGCGGGCTAGGCGGAAGCGTGAGCATTAGCGATAATACTGTAATTGTCCGGGGACTTGGAGGCGACGGTCCAGTATCGAACAGCGGCAGCGCCTACGTGTTCCACGAGAATGATGGTGTGTGGAGTCAACAAGCCAAACTGATTGCCAGTGATGCTGCAACTGATGATCGTTTCGGATGTAGTGTGAGCATCAGCGGCGACACCGCAATCGTCGGTGCATTCACGGATGATGATGCTGGCATCTCAAGCGGCAGCGCCTATGTTTATCGAAGAAGCAATGGCGTTTGGACTGAACAAGCCAAGCTAAACGCCAGCGATGCTGCAGCGGATGATCGTTTTGGCTCCAGCGTAGGCATAAGTGGCGACGTTGCTCTCGTTGGTGCATACGCAGACGACGATGCGGGAAGCTTCAGCGGCAGCACCTATGCCATTGACATCGCGGTACCACCCGCGACGGTAATCTTTGATTTAGCTGGCAAAGGGATACGCACCGGAGGTGGAGAACTCAACCAACAAATCATCGTGCCTGGCGTCGCGGTAGAACCACTTTTCAATCCGCTTGAGGGCTGGCATTTCACCGGTTGGGATGTCGGTTTCTCGCTTATAACTGAGGACCTCACCGTCACCGCACAATATTTGCCACTACACACGGTTACTTTTGAACTAGATACCATTGGGCAGCGAATAGGTGGCGGGGGGTTGACGCAAAACATCGTCGACGGCCAAAGGGTCATTGCGCCAACAATCGAAGTCGAATCAGGCTGGATTTTTGATGGCTGGGACCATGACCTGACTTCGATCACTGAAGATACAGTCATCACCGCACAATACCTACCTGGACATACGGTAAGCTTTGACCTAGGTGAACACGGCTCCTTAGCTGCCGGCCAGTTGGTGCAGACGGTTCGCGATCTGGGCTCAGCAGTTCCTCCCGATATTTCGGTTACGGATGGCTGGGCATTTCAAGGCTGGGATCAGAGCCTGAACGAAATCAGTGGAGACATCACCATAACCGCGCAGTATTTGGACGCAGAGATTGCGGGCATACTCGAGGATAAATTAACCGCGAATGATGGCGCCAGTGATGATCGCTACGGCAGTAGTGTGTGCATCTCTGGAGACACAGCAATCATTGGGGCGATGCGTGACGACAATACAGTATCCGATAGCGGAAGCGCTTATATCTATATCAGGACTGATGGCATATGGGCTGAGCAAGCCAAACTAACCGCCAGTGATATATCAACTGCTGAGTATTTCGGCAATAGCGTTACCATCAGCGGCGATACGGCAGTCATTGGAGCATACTATCACGTAATCGGAGGATACATTAGTGGGTGCGCCTATGTCTTTACGAGAACCAATGGCGTATGGACCGAACAAGCCAAACTAACCGCCAGTGATGCTGCAGCTGATGATCTTTTCGGATGGTGTGTAAGCATTAGCGGCGACACTGCGATCATCGGAGCATACGCGGATGATGATGCTGGCGAAAACAGTGGCAGTGCTTATGTCTTTACAAGAAGTGGCGACATTTGGACTGAGCAGGCCAAGCTAACCGCCAGTGATGCCGCCACAGACCATTATTTCGGAACCAGTGTTAGCATCAGTGGCAACACGGCAATCGTAGGGGCTCCTGAAGACTTTATTGCAGGAAATGATGGGGGCCAAGCTTATGTCTATACCAAGACGAATGGTGTGTGGATCGAGCAAGCAAAACTAACTGCAAGTGACACCGCACCAGGAGATTATTTTGGGCGCAGCGTGAGCATCAGTGGCGATACCGCGATCATCGGGGCATATAGGGATGACGATGCAGGCGGCAGTAGCGGCAGCGCCTATGTTTTCAAACGCGAGAATGGTGTGTGGATCGAACAAGCCAAACTAACTGCAAGTGACGCCGCATCCATAGATTTTTTTGGTCTCAGTGTGAGCATCAGTGGCGACTCGGCAGTTGTCGGCGCATATGGAAACGCCGATGCCGGAAGCAATAGCGGCAGCGCCTATTACTACACCAGAAGCAATGGAGTGTGGACGGAGCAAGCCAAGCTCACTGCGAGCGATGCCGCTAGTACAGATTATTTCGGGTATAGCGTGGGCATCAGCGGGAATACGGCAATAATCGGAGCGGAACAGGACGATGATTTGGGACCCTCTAGCGGCAGCGCCTACATCTATGATTTGGCCGTTGAGCCAATAACGATAACTTTTGATCTCGATGGAAAAGGACAAAGAACAGGAGGTGGCGAGCTTGTTCAATTGATCTACACTGAAGGGCCAGCAGAAGAACCGATTATCGCTGCTTCTGAAGGTTGGTATTTCGTAGGATGGGACCTAGATTTCTCTTCGGTTAGCAAAAATTTATCCGTCACCGCAGAGTATATACCTATCCATGACGTGACCTTTAATCTGGGTGAACATGGCGCGCTCCTTTCTGGTCAGCTAGTTCAAACGGTGACTGATGGCCACACGGCGATTCCTCCCGAAATTTCTGTGGCCAATGGCTGGGCATTCGCTGGCTGGGATGAAAGCCTCAACGACGTAAATAGCGATAAAATCATTACCGCTACCTACCTGGAAGTAGATCGAGCCGGAACCCTCGAGACAAAATTGACTGCCTACGATGGTACAACTGGAGATTCTTTCGGCGAAAGCGTAAATATCAGTGGCGATACCGCTATAGTAGGAGCCTGGGGCGACGACGATGCAGGCAACAATTCCGGCAGCGCCTATATATTCAGCAAAACCAATGGCGCATGGACCGAGCAAGCTAAGCTCACCGCCAGTAATACATCAGCGGAAGCTTATTTCGGCAGAAGTGTTAGCATCAGTGGCGATACCGCAATAATCGGATCCGCTAAAGGCAGTGACACAAACAATAACTTCGGTTGCGCATATGTTTACACCAGAAGAAATGGTATCTGGACCGAACAAGCGAAGCTAACCGCCAGTAATGCAGAATCCGGTGATTATTTCGGTAGCAGCGTGAGCATTAGTGGCAACACAGCGATTGTTGGTGCAGACTATGGAAGTCACACGCTGTCGGATATCGGCAGTGTATACGTCTATATCAGATCCAATGAAAATTGGACTGAGCAAGCCATGCTCACCGCTAGTGACGCCGCGACATACGACGCTTTCGGTGTTAGTGTGTCCATCAGCGGTGATACGATCATAATCGGAGCATTCAATGACGATGACGCAGGCAACTCTAGTGGTAGCGCCTATATTTTTGTCCGAAACAATGGTATCTGGACCGAACAAGCGAAGCTAACCGCCAGTGATGCTGAGACTGGCGACCTTTTTGGCCGCAGCGTGAGCATCAGTGGCGATACAGTCATTATAGGGGCGGTGAATGGCAACGGCATTGTAAGCGAAAGCGGCAGCGCCTATGTCTTTACCCGAACCAATGACGTATGGACGGAGCAAGCTAAGCTAACCGCCAGTAATGCCGGGCGAGGAGACGCTTTCGGTGTTAGCGTGTCCATCAGCGGAGACAAGGCTATAGTCGGGGCGCTTACTAACGATGACGCAGGAGGCGATAGTGGTAGCAGTTATGTATTTAGCAGAAGTAATGAAGTATGGACCCAGCAAGCTAAGTTAACCGCCAGTGATGCTGAGGTGGGCGACCTTTTTGGCAACAGCGTTAGCATCAGTGGCGATACTGCGATCATTGGGGCAATCTATGGAGGAACAGCTGGCGGCAGTGCTTATATTTATGATCTGGCTGTCCCGCCCGTCGATGTCACGTTCAGCTTGGCCGACAAAGCCCTTCGCACTGGCGGCGGCGAGCTCAGCCAACTCGTCGTCGTCGGAACCGCAGCCAACGCACCTGCCCTCACCCCTAATGCCGGCTGGGTCTTCGATGGCTGGGATACCGACTTTAGCAAGGTGATAACAGATCTGTCCATCAACGGGCTCTTCAGCTATGACGCTACGGACGCCGACGGCGACAACATCCCGGATGGCTGGGAAATTGTCCACCTCGGCGCGATCAACAACACCGATGGCGCGATCGACACGGATGGCGATGGACAATCGGACTATGACGAATTCCTCGCGGGGAGTGATCCAGCAAGCCGCACTGACTACTTCAAAGTCAAGCAGCAGGAGTTTAGTGCGCAGGATCGCCGAATCACGCTGAGCTTTAATTCCAATGACGACCTGGCCAACCGCCGCTACCGCGTGCTCTACAGCCCGGACATGTCCCCCGGCTCATGGATCGAAGTGCCTGGATCAGTGACGGCGCCCAGCAGCGGGAACGAAACTCAAGTCACCTTGGATCTCCCCGGAGAAGGCGCGCTTTATTTCGTCCGTATTGACGCATTCCTTGAATAAGAGGCGTCCTCGACGAAGCCACCAAGGGCTAAGCCCACGGTTCACAACCATCGCATTTCAAACCCCGGTCAGCAATGGCCGGGGTTTTTCTGTGCCCGCTTTTTCATCCAGGACTGAATGAACCAGTCCTTTTAAGGCACATAGCCTTCCCAAGAAGCAATCAAGCCTGAAAGACCCCATTTCCTTTAGCGATCAGCCCTGTCGGCCATGGGCCACCTTTCACATTGCGCAAAAATAATATCAAAAATGCGCTATATAGGAACTAAATCCCAGTGTCCGAAAGACGATTGTTACTATGGCTTAAATAGCCCGCCTGACTACGAACCAACCCAAAACGAATAAAAGAAAACCTAACTCAAGTCTGACTAATAATGCGTAAAATAGCATACTCCAATAAAGTAGCCATGGCTGCCATCTGCGGCCTTTTTGCAACCAACATCTCCAATGCTGAAGAGGCGGCATTCGCGAACACAATTCGCCCAATTACCAACCCAGTTTACTTCGACTCCGCCCTTCCCCAAACACAGATTCACCCAATCTTCCTCTACCAAAACATGCCGAGCTCGATCAGCACCCAACTCGGCGATGTGCCCTTGGGAGGCAATTTCCAACTATACGCGGTACAGGCAGAACTCGCCCTTAACGAGCGCCTCTCACTGGTTGCTGCAAAAGATGGCTATATCGTATTCAACCCCGATAACACCCTCGTCAACGCCAGTGGTTTCGCCAACCTGGCAGCCGGTTTAAAGTACGCATTCATCTACGATCCGGCTGAAGAGTTGGTTGTCAGCGGCCAAGCAATCCTAGAGCTTCCCACTGGTAACACTGACGTGTGGCAAGGCGGCAAATACTACTCGATAACCCCATCGGTTGGCGTGCTGAAATCCTGGGACGACTTTCAGCTAAGTACCGAAACCGGCTTCATCATTTCGACAAATAGCAACGGTAGCAGCTCATTCTTCACCAGCGCACACGCCAGCTATAGCTTCTTCGACATGTTTCACCCTTTGGTCGAAGTGAATTACCTTCAAGTGATTAATCCCGGCAATGGCGCATCACGCTTCAGCCCGCAAGCTGGTGGCGCAGTCCCAGCCATCGTTAACTTCGAGGGCGGTGATCTGGTCAATTTCGGGGCGTCTAACTCCAATGTTTACAGTGCCATTGTCACCGGTGCCATTGGCTTCCGCATCACCCCGATGGAATCGATAGAGCTCGGTGCCGCTTTTGAAATTCCTCTGACCCAAACCAGCCACAACCTGATGCAAAACCGCATCACGCTGGACGCAGTTTGGAAATTCTAAGTATCTTCTTGCCAAGAACCCCGGTCAGCGCTGGCCGGGGTTTTTCATTACTGATCAGGTAAAGACCGATTGCGCAAATTTCCTTTGTCTAAAATTGACGAACCACCCGTTCGAGATCATGATGAACCCTATGAAGCTTTCGATCCCCTTGCTGACTTCAACGCTTTTGCTGGCTGCTGCCACGAGCGCCACCGCAACCGTTCTCGTATTCGACGATTTCGGGACTGACGTGACTGGTGCCCTCAACGGACGCACCCCAACAACCGGGCCCAACGACTGGGTAGGCTATTCCGGCAGCCCGGGCTACGGCTGGCAGATTACCGACGGTGCCGCCGGCTACGGCTCCTTGTCTTCCCTCAATGGCATGGCGGGCATCGAATTGGGCGCAAACTACTTTGACACCAACCCCGGCATCTACGAGCTCACCGTTCACTACACACTCAACTCTACCGTTGGCACCACTTGGATTGGTTTTGGCTTTGCGGAGAACTTTCCCACTTCCAGCAATTCCGGCCTTTACCAAACCGGCACTAGCGAAGGGCAGCCCTGGGCATTCATGCGCAACAATGGCGAGATCAATGTCCGCGCTGGCGGAGCCGCCAGTTCCGACCTCATTTCGCAAGGCGGCTTCGACGTGACAGACTTCGAGTATAAGCTCGTTCTAGACACCACCGTGGCCCAGTGGACCGTGGATGCGTTTTACAACGACACCCAGCTCGACCTCAACGGCGGTGCGATCGGCAGCACCTACACATACACCAGCGGCAACCCGACATCGATTGGCTGGGTAGGTGTCTCCGCCTCAAACAACGTCTCTGGCACGATCCAATCCATCACATTGGAACAAGTCCCCGAGCCCCAAACCTACGCACTGCTCGCCGGTTTGGGCGCGCTGACGCTCGCGGTTTATCGGCGTCGTCGGTAAAACCACGCACTCCGCAACGAACTTCTTTAGCAAACCCCGGTCAACATTGGCCGGGGTTTCTTGTGCTAAATTCGACTTTTGTCAGAGTTCACTTCAATCAACGCTCCAACTTCCCGGCCTTATGTTACTTGATAGATATTGCTCTATGTTCTAGAAGCCTAAGTGACACTGAGCAGACTCGGAATATGGTTGAATGCATTTAAGTCGTTAATTTCTGCCCTGATACAGCATCGGAAATATTGAAAAGCATTACTACACCGTCACCTCGAGCATCATCTCCACAGAGCGAGGTATCCAGAGACTCATATTCCGATCACCGAGTGATAAGTGTTTTTCAACAAGAAGTGCAACGTTTCCCAGTCAATCACCACCAAAAAATATGGGCTCATTTCACCCTGCAAACCGACGTCAAGGTGGGACCAGACATAGAAAAGATAAAATTAAACACAGCCAGTCTTTACTAGTATCGCCAGAATTTTCGATTCGAGATGGCGCAGTCGTGGCTTATCGGGGCAGCCATCAAGCGGAGTAAACACACTTGACTGACAATACTAATATGAGACGGTATGTATTCCCAGATCATCATATAATTATGCACATGCGGTTGATAATTTTTAGCTACCTCCAATTGGTATTTATTTTCGGGCTATCCATATCCGATTCCCTAGCCGAAACCATTTACGTGGAAGACTTTTCAGATGGTATCGACTATGAAAAATGGCGTCACTATGCAGATATTAATGTCGGACGCATACAAATAGTTGATGGACGATTACGCATGGATAGCTACCATACCACTGACTCTCTTAACGAATCAGTACTCACGGTTGATCTATCTAAGGTGATATCTGCCGAATTGAGTTTTCAACAGGCCAATACCGAAGATGTAGAAAACGAACTGCCTATCACCTTCTCAGGTAAATACAAGGGTGATGGTGTATCTATAAGCATAGATGGATCGACATGGTATACAATAATCAGTGGGGCAGAGCTAAAGGTTACCAGCCTCACCTCATACACAATTGATTTAACCGCTAAACGTGAAGAGATTCGCAATACTTACGATCCTAATTTTGATTTCGGAACGAACTTACAAATTAAATTCCAACAGTTTGAATCGTATGGCACTCCCGATAAAGATCGTGATTGGGACAACATTCGTATCGATGCGATCTTGGAAGACCCAATCCTCACGATCGCGATCGACGATATACTCGAAGGCCACGGCATCAACCCAGCAACTATAAGTATCGATATTACGCCACGCGACGATCTCGATGTTATCCTCTCTGCCGACCCACTGCTAAATCTCCCGGCAATGGTTACAATTCCGGCGGGCCAGAAATCGGTCGAGTTTTCTGTCAGTGTTGAAGATGATAATGTCGCGCAAGGCGCTCGAGAAGTTACGATCAGCGCAACCACTGTCGAGCATAGCACCGACACAAAAGTAATTACCATTCATGATGACGAATCACCATACTCCGTCGTCTTCGACTTAGATGATAAAAGTGTGCTGGCAGATGGCGAGTTGACACAGCAAGTAATAGGTCTTGGTAGCGCCATTGAACCTAAATTACTACCCCAAGCAGATTGGCATTTTAATGGATGGGATAAGGACTTTGATGTCGTAACGAGCGACATGACAATTACCGCCGAATATCTGGCAAAGCACAACGTAACTTTCGATCTTGGTGATTATGGGACGCTCGCTGCTGGTGATCTTACTCAAAAGATTCCAGAGGGCGGCACTGCTATTGCGCCTGCACTATCTCTCACCGGAGAAAAGCTCTTTGCCGGATGGGGCCAAGATTACAGCAACATTACAAACAATCTGAGCATCACAGCCAATTATGTGGAACCCACGATGGCAACAATCAGCGAAACGAAGGTGCCCGGTAGCAAGCGCTATATTGCTACTTCAGGTTACTCAGTAAGCATCAGTGGAAACACTTCAATTGTTGGCGCAATCAGGGATGACAATACTGTAGATGTGGTTGGCGGCAGCGTTTACGTCTACGTTAGAAATGTTGTAGACTGGGTCGAGGAAGCCAGGCTTAACGCCAGCGATACTGAAAAAGGTGACAAATTTGGCTACTCGATTGATATCAGTGGAGATACCGCAATCATTGGCGCTCCCGGGCACGATTCCACTGGCTGTGCCTACATTTTTGTGCGTAATAATGGAGTCTGGACAGAACAGGCGAAAATCACCCCCTCGGATCAGCTGGAATGGCAAACTGGCTTTGGTGATTGTGTAGGTATCAGCGGAAATACTGCCGTTATCGGAAGTCTTCTCAATGCTAGCGTATATGTGAGGGATAGCCAAGGGAAATGGACTGAGCAGGCAGTGCTAAATTCCAGTGGCTCAGCGTCATCGTCTTTTGGCCGCGCAGTGGGTATAAATGATGATACCATTATTGTAGGAGCGCCCAGTGGTAAAGGTATTGCTTACGTATTTGTTCGTAAGGATAACATCTGGACCCAGCAGGCAGAATTAATACAAAGCGATCGGGCTGAGTCTAATGGGAATCCGGTAGTCAGCTCCTTTGGCTATTCAGTGAGTATTAGCGGTGACACCGCAGTAATTAGCGCGCCTTGGAAGGATTCTGGCAGCGCCTACATTTATGTCCGTAATGCCGACACTTGGACTGAACAAGCTAAGCTAGAACCAAGCGATGGTATGCTGGATGATCGCTTCGGGCAATCGGTGAGTATCAGCGGCGACATCGTGGTCGTAGGATCGTATCAAGATGGCAATGATAGCGGTAGCGCATATATGTTCATTCGCAACAACGACATCTGGTCAGAAAAAACCAAGCTAATGGCAAGTGACGCTGCAAAGAATGATAATTTTGGTCAATCTGTTAGCATCTGCGGCGATACTACAATCATTGGCTCTCCCAATGATGATGATTACGCAATTTCGAGCGGCAGCGCTTACATCTATGACCTTGTGGTTCAACCATTATTTGTCACCTTCAATCTAAGCAATAAAGCGATTCGCACTGGTGGGGGCGAGATAAACCAGCAGGTCCAGTATGGGGCTGATGCGTACGTTCCGGTTTTTACAACAAACCCAGGCTGGGTATTTGACGGCTGGGATGCAGACTTTGAACGCCTTACATTCGATAAGATTATCAATGGCCTCTTTAGTTATCAATCCATCGATTCAGACAGCGACAACATAATGGATGGATGGGAAATTGTTCATTTAGGATCCACCTCAGTCTCCGACGGGACAACGGATAGCGATGGCGATGGAGTATTGGATTACAGTGAATACGTTGCAGGCAGCAATCCACTCGATCCTCGCAGTTACTTCATGGTCGATGATGAATATATTTCAAATACGAATGGTCAGATAAGTCTTCGCGTTAAGACTAGTCGTGACATCTCCAATCGGAAATATCGAGTGCTCTACAGCCACGATATGAAAAAAGACTCTTGGATTGAACTAACCGAGACAAACATCAGTCCAAGATCCCAAGATTACATCGATGTTAGCTTCACCCCACCTGGCAACGGAACTGAATACTTTATTCGGATTGAAGCATACCTGGAATAAGTGACGACATTCGTTTTTCCTCAGAGAGATTCGGAACTTCAATTGAGTAAATACGTCAAAAGAAAGTTTATCGAAAACAGTCGCGCTCATTCGCGAAATGCGTAGATTAACCGACGTTTGTTCATGCGCAACGCTTTCCAAATCATCGTTATCGCCACCCTGATCCTGGCTGCGCCGCTGATGGCAGTGGTCAAGACACCGAATATGTCCAGCTTTTCGGTGACTCAGCTCGTGCAGGGGCCGCTGCTTCAGCGTAATTACCCGGATGCGCTCCCCACGCTGATTGAGACCATCAACGACTCGACCACGTTCGATATCAGTCTGGACCCGGTTTTCATCGAATCTTTCGCGGACCCCAAGCTGCTACAGCACCCGATATGCTACGTCAACTTCGGCGACCGGCCCGACTGGGAGCTCACCGAGGAAGAAAAAGACAACCTCAAGGGCTTCCTCGACCGTGGCGGTTTTCTCTACATCGACGCCGGGATCAATGCCGACTTTCTTCGCGAATCCAACCCCGCCTACAGCCAGAGCCACAGCTTTGCCGAGTGGCGCGTGAGCCCCGAGATCGAGGCCGTCTTCCGCGACATTTACCCCGGCGAACGCTTTCGCGCCCTGCCCCGCGACCACTCGCTATTCCGCGCGTTTCACGCGGGCCTGCCCGATGCCGCCGTCCTGCCCGAAACCGTGCGCGATTTCGTGGTCAACGAAAAGTGGCCGCAGGGCACTTACTCCGCGATGGGGCTCGACGTCAACGGACGCCTGGCCGTGCTTTGCATGCCAATCCTCGCCATGGGCTGGGGTCAGAACGAAATGGACCAGTGGACCACCTTTATCGGCTTTCGCATTCGCGAAGGAGCCGAAGGTTTGTCCGAGCGCCTGTCCGAGGCGGCTTATACGGGCACACGTTTTGAAGCCATCCGCGAAGATGGCCGCACCGACGTCATCTACACCCAGCAGGAAGCCATGCCCGCCTGGGTGCAAGAGCCTGGCGGCGACTGGCGCGTGTTTCGCTACTATTATACGCCCGAGATCAGCGACTACGCCCACCGCTTTTACACGCAGCTTGGCGTGAATATTTTCGTCTACGCGTTTACTAGGTAATTAGCGTGCGCGGTTGGCTTCAGCCATCCGCATATTGGTTCCACATGCATGTCGGCCTCTAAAGAGACCGACTTACGTTACCGCGACTTACTTCGTCGCGCTCCGCCAATTGTCGTCCGCCGTCTCCACCAGCGCATCTTCATCGCCCTGATTCCAATCCTTGAGCGTGTTGCCCCAGAAGCCGTTGTAGTATAAAAACAACCGGCCATCGACGATCTTGTAGGTCTTGGGGTTGATCTTCACTTTGCTGCCGTCGTCGGCCATCGCCCAGGCACACCAGCCACCGAACGCCGGTTCGTATTTAGCCGGGTCGGCATCAAAGGCAGCCTTGTTTGCCGTATTGGCGAAGCGATACGTCACCCCCCGGTAGTCGGAGCTAAGCTGCTTTTTACCCTCCTTGGGCTCCCCGCTAAAGTAGGCCACCGGGTCATAACCCTCGATGCCGAGTTGCCCCGACTCCAGGTTAAACTCAGCCTGACGCTTTTGCGCGGACCAGGAACTTTGCGCTGGAGAGTTACTTTGCGTTGCAGAGTCGGACTCTGCGTGAGCCATGCTCAGGATAAAGGCCGCAGTCAGGAAAAAGAGAACCGTGCGAAATGCTTTCATGCCCTGCTTCGACGAGGCATGATACGAATCCTGACAAAATTTATTTCCACCAGCATTCATTTTTTGCTGCAAGCATTTCAGCGCTGGTGCGACAGAGACCCCATGAACGCATCCACCTCCGCCCTCTCTAAACCCGCCCTCATCATTAGCTGGATTTGCCAAGTAATTCCCGCCGCCATCCTCCTGCAAACGCTGTACTTTAAATTCACGGGTGCCGCGATTACCGTGTATATATTCGACACGGTAGGGCTAGGTGCCGTTGGGCGCTACGGTTCGGGGGTCGTAGAGCTCATTGCGGGCGTCTGCCTGCTTTGGCCGCGCTTTGCCTGGCTGGGTGCGGTGCTGGCCATTGCCACATTGACCGGGGCCATCGGCGCACACCTCGGCCCACTCGGCATCGCCTTTGACTACCCTGGCGGCCACGAGGACGGCAGCTTGTTTGCGCTTGGATGCATTGCCTGGGTTTCAAGCACCGTCGTGCTATACATCCGCCGCAAGTCGATCCCTTTTCTCGGCGAGAAGTTGTAAAAAAGCTGACGAAATGAACACTTGTCGCCGGACGCAGTCTTAATGAAGACTGACTTATGGCGAGCAATGCCCGTGTAACACTCATTTCCCGACTGGCGATTATCGCCATCCTCTTCACGCTCATGGCGATGATCCTGCGCGGCCCGCTGGACAGCTGGATCAACGACCGCGCGCTGGGGCACATGGACTACGCCAATCAGCAATACCTCGACGAGTCCTTTGACAAGGCCTCGCGCCTGTTCCTAATCCTGACCGGCGTCAAAAGTGTGCTCGCCATCATCGAAGGCAGCGAGCTCGGCGTCGGCTTTGGCCTCGAAGTGGGCGATGTCGTGCAGGGCGTTTACGACTACGTGGACTTTGCGTGGCAAATCGTTTTGTGGGCGACGATGATCATTGTCATGACGCGTATGCTGCTGGAGGTCTCGCAATACCTCGACCAATGGCTGCTGCTGCTCGCGCTCGGGTCGCTGTTGTTTTATTTCATCGCCGCGTGGTTCATGCCTAAGCGCCGCGCCATCGCCCGGGTATTGCGCGACACCGCCTTCTTCGGCGCGATCCTCGCCATCGCCGCTTACTTGATTGCCCCGCTGGCCGTGTGGGGCGGCAGTCAACTTTCCCAGCAAATCACCGAGAGCCGCCTGATCGAAGCCGAGGGCAACCTGGCTCTGGTCAACGCCGAGCTCAACCGCCGCTATGACGAAATAGAGCAAGCCGAGGGGATCATCACCAAGGCTACCAAAATAAAGCAGGCCACTGGCGTGCTGACCCAGTATTTATTGGCGCGCACCACCGAGCTTTTTTGGAACGTCATTACCGTCAGCGCCGCGTATTTGTTCGACACGATTATCTTCCCGCTGGGGCTGTTTCTGGCGATGTTTTGGCTAACGCGCCTGATCGGAAAATACGTTTTCGGCCTGCGACGCGGGCAGATTATGCGCGAGGATATGGACGCACTCATGGGCCGCTACTGGCAGAAGCGCGATCCCGAGCCGCCGCTCAAGGACGCGACCGAGCCGACCAAGTAATGCGCGCGCGGGTTTGAAATTTCCCCAATGCGCATTCAAGGTAACAGCATGAAAACACTACTCGCGCTCACCCTCGCCGCACTGCTCGTCACGCAAGTTGCCTCGGCCGAAATCATCGAAAAGAAAGTGCCCTACACGCTCGACGGCGTGCAGTTCGAGGGCGTGCTCGTTTACGATGACGACATCGATGAACCCGCGCCCGCCGTGCTGATGGTCCCCAACTGGATGGGTGTGACCGACGCCTCCATCGAGAAGGCTAAAAAACTCGCTGACGACGATTACGTCTTTTTCGTGGCCGACATGTATGGCGTCGATGTGCGTCCGCAAAATTCGTCCGAAGCCGGTAAGGCCGCTGGCACGGTCCGCGCCGACCGCGACATGATGCGGGCCCGTGCTCAGAAAGCGCTCAATGTGCTGCTCGCGCAAGAAGCGCCGATCAACAAAAGCCAGACGGCGGCCATTGGCTTTTGCTTCGGTGGCGGCACGGTGCTGGAGCTCGCCCGCAGCGGTGCCGACCTCGACGCGGTTGTCTCCTTCCACGGTGACCTCGCCTCCCCGACGCTCGCGGTCGACTCCGGCAACATCCAAGGCAGCGTACTCGTGCTCCACGGCGCGGACGATCCCTTTGTGCCGCAAAGTGACGTGCAGGCATTCGTTGCCGCGATGATGGAAACCGACGTCGACTGGCAGCTCGTGCAGTTCAGCAACACCGTTCACTCCTTCACCGACCCGCACGCTAACATGCCCGGCAAAGCCGAATACAACGCCCTCTCCGCCAAGCGCGCCTTCGCCTACATGGACGAGCTGTTCGACGAGAAGTTCAGTGATTGAAGAGCAATCCACTAAGGTAGCGGCCAGTGCCTGTCCCGCTAAGCGGTGATCCCCACCGGGCAGGATTTAGGCTGAAAGCAAATTGTTTTCAATAAGCCACCATTTGCGGATAAAGCTCAGCGCGGACCGATTCAATCTATTCGAACTCGCCTCTGGCCGGTAGGGATACCGGCCGCCACCAATACAAATAAATCACGCCTCTGCCAGACCCGCCCCTTTCTCGGTTAAAGAGTTGCCCTTGAGGTGGCCCATGGCATGCTACTGCGTTTTCCTTAAATTACATTATGGCAAACGCAGCGATATTTCTTTGCGCCGGGAGCGGCACGCGAATGCGCGGTCAGGTGTCCGACAAGGTGTTGACCCAGCTTGGTGGGCGGCCGGTCTTCTGGCATTCCATCAAGGCTTTTGCCGACAGCGGGCTCATCGACCACGCCGTCATTGTGTACCGCGACAAAGAGCAGCGCATCGCACTGGCCAAAGCCCTTGGCGAAAGCGATATCGAGCACTGGAACATTGATTGGGTTCCTGGCGGCAAAGAGCGGCAGGACTCCGTTTTCAACGGCCTGAGCGCCGTTTCCCTGCTCGTCGACTACGTGTTCATCCACGACTGCGCCCGCCCGATGATCCGCCCGGACAACATCCAGGCGCTTTACGATGCCGTCGTCCAAGACAAAGCCGCCGTGCTCGCCCACCGCGTTGCCGACACCATCAAGCGCGCCGCTGGCTCCCAGCGCAAGACGACCCGCCGCAACCTCAAAGACGTGCCGCGCTCCAACCTCTGGGCCATGGAGACGCCGCAGGTCTTTCACCGCGAGTCCATCCTTGAGGCTTATCGCCGGTTGCGGCTCGACAACGAATCCGTCACCGACGACACTGCCGCCGTCAGCCGCGAGGGCCACAAAGTCACCTTGGTCGAGAACCCACACCCGAACCCGAAGTTGACGACGCCCGCCGATCTGCCTTACCTCGAGTTCCTCCTTCAACAAAAAGATTCATGAGTTTACCATTTCGCATTGGCCTCGGCTACGACATCCACCGCTTCGCCCTCGCCCGCCGCCTCGTGCTCGGCGGCGTGGAAATTCCGCACGATAAAGGGCTCGACGGCCATTCCGACGCCGACTGCCTGACCCATGCCTTGGCCGACGCCGTGCTCGGCGCCCTCGGCCTCGCCGACATCGGCCACTTTTTCCCGAACGACGATCCGGCCTGCAAAGGCATGGACTCGCAGGACATCCTTCGCCGCGCCGTGGCCGAGGCCGACCAGCGCGGCTACCGCGTGGGCAATGTCGACATCGCCCTCATCGCCGAGGAGCCCAAGATCGCGCCGCATCTCGACAAGATGAAGGCCGTGCTCGCCGAGAGCCTGCAAATAGAGCCCACCGAAGTCGGCCTCAAGGCCACAACCAACGAAAAGATCGGTGACCTCGGTCGCTGCGCCGGCATCGCCGCGCACGCCGTGTGCATGCTGATCAAAAAGGACTAACCCTGCGATGGGCGACGCCGCTAAAATCGTGCTCAGTCTGATCGGCGCGGTGCTGTTGATCCTGCTCTGCGTGGAAATCCTCGGCCCCGACCGCACGACAGCCAGCGCAGTGTTCGCGGTGACGTTCCTCGCCCTGCTCGGCTACGCCGTGATGCGTTTTTTCAAGAAGAAGCCGAAGGCGTAGTGGCGGAAAGTGGTTCCAAAGAAGGAACGCGAACTTCCACGTTCGCTTATAATCAACGACTTTTATAAACGAAATGATAAGAGATAGATAGTATGCGAACGTGGAAGTTGCTTCGCCATCTCCGCTAACGCTCCGTCGCGATCCACTACTCCACTTCCGCCACCATCACCACCGCCGCACCACCCATGATCGAAGTCACCACACCAGCCATTCTCTTCCCGGCGGTATCGCTGCTGATGCTGGCGTACACCAACCGCTTTCTGGCGCTGGCGAAGATCGTGCGTGACCTCGCCGGGCAGCTCATCGAACACGACGACGAATCCCTGCGCCGCCAAATCGACAACCTCGAGCTGCGCCTGACACTGATCAAATGGATGCAGGCTCTGGGCATCCTCTCGCTACTGAGTTGTCTGATGTCGATCCTCGCCGTCCACACCGAGCTGCAAATGCTCGGCGAAGCGCTCTTTGGCCTGAGCATCCTCTTGCTCTTCGCCTCGCTCAGCGTCTGCCTGCGCGAGGTCCTCCTGGCCGGCAACGCCCTAAAAGTCGTCCTCGAAAAATGCCGCCCGGACGGCAAATCACGCAAGCGCTAGCGCGCCCCAGCTTGCCACCCACCACCTCCACCGCAGAGCAATCCCGCTTAGCGGGATCGCCAACCCCATGCAACCGCGAGCCAATCCCCATCGGACGCATCGCCGCGTTTTTTCTGCAATTCGGTGCCCTCTCCGCTTGCCCTGCCGACTGTTTTCTGACAGTATAATCGCAGCAACAGCGCGGTCAAACTAGCCGCCCAAGGGCACATGAAGTATCGCCCACTGCGCGACCAAGCGTCGCCGACTATCACTCGAAGTATCGCCGACAATCCCGGGAAGCGTCGCCGACGCTTCTTCCAAAGCCTACGGGGATAATGCTCTCAAACCCCATCTGTGTTGCGTCACGAAACACCGGTGCTTTGCCTCTCCTTCCACGTAAGGTTCGCGAGTCACTGCTCAGCCGAGTCATGCCGACTCCGCGTTGCGTCACCTAAGATAAAGACACGAACTGACCCATTGAAATTTGTGAATTAGAACTGGCCTGTATCACCCTACAACCTTGACGAACAAGTGGCCTTCAGCCAATTTGGATAGATGATAAGCATCGAATCTCTGCTCAGTTCGCAAGTTTTATGGTGCAACGATTAAGAATGTTGGATTAAAGAGATGAACCAATTCCTCGCGGATAACATCGATCAACTAGATCTCGCACTTGATCAGTTGGCTGTTAACGACCGAAATTTTGATCGCTTCGCTCTGATGTTAATAGACAACGTCGCAGAGCTGACACTTCACAAATACGCACAAGACAAAGCCAGCGAAAATGAGATGTGGGGGCGCATCAGTAAACCGAAGAATGATCCAAAAATATTAGAACGAGCCCTTAGCCAAAATTTCGCTTCTAAGGTCCATGCTGCCTGTAAGTTTGGCATGATTAGTCAAGAATTACACGATTCTGTATTATACCTTCATCAATTCAGGAACACCGCTTACCATAAAGGGCTACGCCACGAGGGTATTTTGCATTCGTTAGCGATTTTCTACTTTCAGTGCGTTTGCCAAGTTCTTACCTCTTTCCAGCCAACATGGTTCTCATGGAGTAGCCGCGACAATATCTCCCATCGAGCTAGAAAGTATATAGGAAAAGACGGACTTAAAAATAGCCGTGAGGTATTCTATAAGGCATACGAAAGACTCTCGTTAGTATCTGAGTCTTTAGATGGTGCGCTGATAGAGGATCTATCACTCGATATGAAATCCACTATTGATTCTACGGATCGATGCATCGATTTCCTAGCAACTGACAGTCCTGAAAAGATGAGCAGGGACGAAGTAGTCGTGAACGCGCAGGCATGGCCATTCGCGTTTTCCGAAGAGGGAAAAAAGTTCGCCATCCGAAATGGTTGTCCGGAGAAGTGTATCGGACCTTATGTTGAGTGGATTGCTCAAAACTACCCTTGGACGATCAAGTCCGATCCTATCAATTCTTGGCGCAGGCGGCACAAATCCCTTACCAAAGAATCTGTAAAACATAAGGCACTAAAGAAGTATTGCGACTTCCTAAAGCAGACCGAAAAGATTCGAGCTGAAATCGATGAATCAGCCGCGCAGTTGGATGCGCATATTCAACATCTCATCGATGTAGCACGTGGAAAATAAATCCAACACAACCAGTAGAGCCAACGTTCCCCAGCGCTCCGTGTGTGACTCGCGGCTCACTTGAAACGTTCTGAATCGACACACCGAAAATATTCCATACGTTCTCCACTATGAAGATCGAATTGGAACAGGAAGACGACGGGCGCTGGATTGCCGAAGTCATGGAGCTTCCGGGCGTAATGGCCTATGGTTCCTCGCAAGAAGAAGCGATTGGCAAGGCTGAGGCGCTCGCGCTGCGCGTCATTGCTGATCGCATCGACCACGGTGAAAAGATCCCCGAACTGGACAGCCTATTCTCGCTGGCGTCATGAGTCAGTGGGGATCGACCAAGGCAAAAAAGGTTTTCAAAGCTCTCATGAAAATCGGGTGGAAGCAGAAGCGAGAAGCTACCGGCTCGCATCGAGTTCTGGTTCGCGAAGGCTGGGAGCCCTACGTTTTTGCATTCCACGATGGCGAGGAAATAGGCCCAAGGATGTTAGCCAGAATTGCGAAACGCACCGGGCTCAAACCTTCGGACTTGTAAATCCGTCACAGGCTGAAGCCCGCCCAGCGGAGCATTAATGCTCCGGGGCGTCTTCGATATTCATGGGGGCTTCGGCGTCTTCGGGTTCGCGGACGGAGTCGATCAGGGCCTGGATTTCCGGGCCGGGCTTTTCGCAGACGAACGACAGCGCGATCGCGACGATGAAGTTGATCACCATGCCGATGGCGCCAATGGCCGCGGGTTGGATGCCGTGATCGCTCAGGCCCCAGAAGGTCCATTGCGCCATGCCGAAGTATTTCACTGCGATGATGTAGAACATCGTGAAGCCCATGCCCGCGATCATGCCGAACACGGCGGGGGTCGTGCTGACGCGCCGGTTAAAGATGCCCAGCAGGATGACCGGGAAGAAGCTCGCCGATGCCAGACCAAACGCAAAGGCGACCACCTCACCCACGAAGCCAGGCGGGTAGATGCCAAAGATGCCCGCCACCACGACGGCCAAGCCGATGAAGGCACGACCCACGGTGAGGCGTTGTTTTTCCGACGCCTTCGGGTTGATGATGCGGTAATATAAGTCGTGCGCGACAGAAGATGAAATCACGAGCAGCAGACCACTAGCCGTGGACAGCGCCGCCGCCAGACCACCGGCCGCAATGAACGCAATAATCCAGTTGGACAGTTCGGCCATTTCGGGCGTGGCGAGCACGATGATGTCCTTATCCGGCCCACTCAGGCCCATGTCGCGGAGGATGGCGCGGCCGTCCTGACCGCGGGGATCGGCGGAGTCCTTGGTGTCGAGGTAGAGCTGGTGGTTTTTGACAATGGTCATCAGCTCGCTGTCGTTAAGCGTGGGCCCTTGCCGGAAGATTTCATTGTCCTCCTTGTTGGAAAAGTGGAGTTTGCCGTCGCCGTCGTCCACCCAGAGGATCAGGCCGGTTTCCTCCCAACTGGTGAACCACTTGGGGATGTCCTGCTCGGTCGCGCCGTTGAGGGTGTTGATCATGTAGTAGCGCGCAAAGCCCGCCAGCGCCGGGGCGCTCAGGTAGAGGCCGGAAATGAACAGCAGCGCCCAGAAGCCGCTCCAGCGCGCGGCGGCGGGAGACTTCACTGTGTAGAAGCGCACGATCACGTGTGGCAGGCCGGCGGTGCCCGCCATCAGCACGAGAGCGACCATGAAGACGTTAGCCTTGTCCCACTTGCCCTGGAAGGGCTCGGTGTAACTGGAAAAGCCGAGCTCTTTGTGCAGGCCGTCAAGCTTGTCGAGCAGCATCATGCCGCCATCGACCAGCTCCGAACCGAGGCCGATCTGCGGGATCGCCTGGCCGGTCAGCTTGAGCGAGATGGCAATCGTCGGCACGAGGAAGGCCGTGATCAGCACCCAGAACTGCGCAACCTGCGTCCAGGTAATGCCCTTCATGCCGCCGAGGGTCGCGTAAACAAACACGATAACCATTCCGATCACGACGCCGATGTTGATATCGACCTCCAGGAAGCGGCTGAAGACGAGGCCCACGCCGCGCATTTGCCCGGCCACATAAGTAAAGCTCACGAACAGCGCGCAGACCACCGCCACAACACGTGCGGGGTTGGAAAGAATGCGCGCCATCATGGTGTCGGGCTTGCCCTTGGCGAAGCTGGTGCCGAAGCGGTCCCCCACGAAATCCGGCACCGTGAAGTGCCCGAACTTGCGCAAGTACGGCGCGATGAGCAGCGCCAAAAGCACGTAACCGCCGGTCCACCCCATCAGGTAAACGCCGCCGGAGTAGCCCATGGTCGAGACCAGGCCAGCCATGGAAATAAACGACGCGGCAGACATCCAGTCGGCCGCCGTCGCCATGCCGTTGGCGGCGGCGGGCACGCCCTGCCCAGCGACGTAAAAGCCCTTGGTGTCGGCCACGCGCGCCCACCAGGCAATGCCCAGATAGAGCGAGAAACTCAGGCCAACGAAAATGTAGGTCCAAACTTGAACGCTCACGCCTGGCCTCCCTTCGCCTTAAACTCGTCCATCTCGCGCTTGTGCTTACGGTCGAGCGCATTCATCGCGATCGCGTAGATGAGGATCAGGAAAACAAAGACAATGATCGAGCCCTGCTGCGCGAACCAGAACCCGAGCGGATAACCCGAGCCGAACAGATGGATGTCGTCCAGCACATCGGCAAACAAAATGCCGCAGCCGAAGCTGACAAAGGCCCAGATAAACAGCAGGCCGAGCGTGATGGTGAGGTTCGCGCGCCAATAACGATTGACGAGCGCTTCTTTGGTAGGGGCGTCTAGAGGCACGCGCGCTTTTATCGGCGCTTAATACGTTCAGCGCAAGCAATATTTATTAGGCACGGGTTTGATGCTAATCGCTGTTGCTAATCACCAGCCAGATAATCCTCAAGGATTTCCACGGCGCGCATCGGGCCGTTTTCGCGGCGAAGTTTCTCCGCCGCCTTCTGCGCATTACTGCGATAGCTGGCGGACGACTCCACCTCGGCAACCCACTCTGCGAGCTGAAACGGCCAGACTTTGCCGCGCCCGATTTTGGCCAAACCGATGCCAGCGCATTCGCGCGCCCAGAAATGCTGGTCCGCAATCTGCGGGATGATGATCTGCGGCCTCCCGGCATGGAGGGCCGATGCCGTCGTCCCCGCGCCACCGTGGTGGATGATCACCGAGGCCCGCGCAAAGAGCATGTCGTGGTTGGCCTGGCCGATGATTTTAATGTCCTGCCGCTCATGGCCCGGCGTCTGCGCAAAGCCAGCCCAGCCGCTTTGCACAATCAGCTTTTTGCCCGCAGGCCATCGCGCCAGTAACGTCTGAAATTCCTCCACCGCACTGTCCCAGGTGACGCTGCCAAAGTTGAGCACGGGCACGAGTTCCCCCTCGCAAAAGGCATCAATCTCGGCGGCCTGCGCGGCGTCGGGCTCCGTTTGATAGCGGAAGTATCCGGCAAAGACAAAGCGCGGATCGAGCGTCTCCCGCGGCGGTCCGAACAAGGCTTGGGACACCGTCACGAGCGCCAGCGGCGCGGGCTCACGAAAGAAGCTCCAGCCCGTCGGGTAGCCGCGCGCCTTGAGTAGATCACCGATCACGCCGTTGAGCGTGCGGCGGACCGAGGCGTCGGCAATGCGCCACCAAGTGTCTCGCCAAAGCCGCCCCATGGCACCCGGCAGGAAGGGAAACTCCAGCCCGGGCAGCGGCGCATTCTCAGTCGTCGGCACCGAATTATGCGCAAAGGTGGCCACGGCAAACTTCGCTCCATTTCGCTCGGCCAGCGGCTGCAGACACGGGTATAAATAAGAGGATACCAGCAGGTCCGCGCCCTTGGTTAGCTTCTCCAGCACGTTAAAATACTCCTCGTAGTGGCCGAGACCGAATTCATAAATGCGCTTCAGTTGCTTGAGCGGCTGCTTGACGCGGGCCAGTTGCTTCATCGCGTCGCGGCCATCGTCGGTGGTCCAGCTCGGCGGAGCTTCGTGGAACGGCACACCAGCGCCCTCAATCAGGCCCTGAAACAAATCCGAGGCCACGAACACCGTGTCGTGCCCGGCATCAAGCAAGGCGCGGCCCAGCGCGATCATTGGCACGATGTCGCCCGTCGAGCCGTGGCTGGTGAGGATAACGCGCATCGGGCGGCGTTAATCGAGGTCCGCCAGAATCGCGCGCAGCTCGGTGGCAGGATCCTCGTGGTTCTGGATTTCCGCCAACTTCAGCGCATCCGCAAGGATCGCCTTCGCAGCGGCGTCATCACCTTTTTCCACGAGACACTTGCCCAGGAGAATCCGTGGCATCATCCAGTCTTCCCGGCTGGCCACACAAAACTGCAGATGTTCCTCGGCCTCGTCATATTGTTTTTCATCAAAGAGCGCCTGTCCCAAACTGTAGCGGAAGAGGCTATTATTTGGGTCCTTGGCGAGTTTCTCTTTAAAAATGTCGGAGCGGTTGTTCATACGCTCAAAGCAAGGGCCTCTGCTCTAAATTCGCAACTCTCAACTGAATAAGCGATAGGAGTTAGAAAAAACTTTTCACTCGATTGATTTGCCGTTTCCATAAAGGCTTGAACCTGAACGTTGACCGAATCAAAGCGACGCTGCGCTGGCTAAAACAGGCGAACCAGTTGGACTTCTTTCCGCTGCGGCATCACCTGCGCGGCTACAACGGCGCATCTGCTGGAGGAGATTTCCGCGCCGGGCTCAACGTCGCGCTGCTCGCGTTTCCGCAAGGCATGGCCTATGCATTGATCGCCGGCCTGCCGATCTCCTACGGGATTTACGGCTCAGCGGTGGCGGCGATTGTGGCGTCGTTTTTTGCCGGCTCGCGGTTCATCACGCTAGGGCCGACTAACGCCACGGCGGTCACCTTTGCCTCGGCCATGGCGGCACTGGCGATCATCGAGCCCGAGGCCCGTGCGGCGACTCTTCCACTGCTGCTACTGATGATCGGCTTCTTCCTTGTGGTGGGTGCCTACATGCGCGTGGCCAACGTGATTCAGTATATTTCGCGAACGGTCGTCACGGGCTACATCACGGCGGCCTCGTTGCTGATCATCGTCGGCCAGGCCAAAAATGCGCTGGGGATTCAGTTCTCGCCGGAAGAAAAAGAAAGCGCCACGACCTTCTTTGAAAAGCTGATCACGACCGTCAAACACCTGCCCGAGCTGCATGTGGAATCGGCTATCCTCAGCGCGATTACGGCGGCGCTTTACCTCGGACTGCAAAAGAAATTTAAGACGCTGCCCAATGTGGCCATCACCATGATTTCCGTGTCCGCCATAGCCGTGATCGCGACCATGGTCACCGACCCGACTTACCAATTTGCCGACACCGCTCAGATTCGCCTGGAGGAAGAAATGGCGGATACCAGCCCCGTCATTGATGAGCACGACAGCGTTCTGTGGTCGGGCGAAGACATTCGCTGGCTCCAGCCGATCGACGCCAGTAACTGGCCTGTCACCGTGCCCAACCTGAACTTCGACGACATCGCGCGGCTGGCCAATGTGGCCCTGGCTATCGCCCTGCTCTGCGTGCTAGAGGGCACCAGCATCGGCAAGAGCCTCGCCGCGCGCTCCGGCGAAAAGCTGGACGGCAATCAGGAAATGTTCTCCATCGGCGCGGCCAACATTGCCTGCGGTTTCTTCGGCGGCATGCCCGCCTCCGGTTCACTGACGCGATCGCAGCTCTCGTGGAGCAGCGGCGGCAAAACCCCCGTCGCCTCCTTGATGAACGGCATCATGGTCGGCGTCGGCGCGTTTGTGCTCGGGCCGTTTATCAAATACATCCCGCAATCGGTGCTCGCGGTGTTGGTTATATTCATCGGCATTGGCCTCTTCAATCGCCACGCGATCAAGATCGTTACCAAAGCAACGCGTAGCGACGCCGCAGTATTTTACACCACCTGCATCGCGGGTCTGCTCGTGCCGCTCGATACCGCCATCTACATGGGCGCGGCACTGAGCATCATCCTCTTCCTCCGCAAGGCGGCGACGCCAGAGCTGTCTGAGTTTGGCTTCGACGACGAGGGCGGCCTCTCCCAAATGCGCGACGACAAACCCAAGAACGCAGAAGTGTCCATCGTCCACGTCGAGGGAGATTTGTTCTTCGGCGCGGCGGAAATTTTCGACGAGCAAATGCGCCGCGTCGCCGAGCGCGACAACTTGAAAATCGTTGTCCTCAAAATGCGTAACGCCCGTCACCTCGACGCCACTTCGACGATGGCCATCGAGGAGCTAGTCGGCTACATGAACGAGCGCGACCGCATCCTGATCCTGAGCGAGTGCCGCGAGGAATGCATGCGCACGCTGACCAACTCCGGCGTCCTGAAAACGCTGAACCCCAAAAATGTCTTCCCCGACAACACCACGAACCCCACCCTCTCGACCGCCATGGCCCTCGGCCGCGCGCAGGAAATTCTCGGGGACCAGGAAGTGGACATCAAAATCTACGTCAACCCGAACAAGCGCAAAAAGGTGGGCGAGGAGTAAATTCAAAATGAAAAATGCAAAATTCAAAAAGACCGAAGCAACTTAGCCGTATATTAATTTTGCATTTTGAATTTATAATTTTGCATTTACCACGACATGCCTGAACTCGCCGAAGTTGAATATTTCCGCCAACAGTGGGATCCCGGCATCGGCGGCAAAATTAAGCTGGTTGAGTGCAACCCCAAGGCGCGTATTTATCGTGAGAATTCAGCCAAGGAAATCACCGAAGCGCTGACCGGTGCCACGCTGCGTGCGTCCTTCGCGCAGGCTAAGCAGATGCTGTTTCAGTTTTCCGGCGGGCGGTGGCTGGGGCTGCATCTCGGCATGACGGGCAAGTTACTTTGCGTTGCAAAGCAACCAGAGCGTGGCAAGTGGGATCACTTCGTTTTGCGTCAGGCCTCGCGCACCTTGGTCTTTCGCGACCCGCGTCAATTTGGCCTGCTAAGGCTGCACATCGGCCAAGAGCCGCCCGCGTGGTGGACTGAGCTGCCGCCCGCGATTTTGTCCGATGCGTTTACGCCAGATGTAATGAATGCGTTTCTTCAGCGGCGAGCGAAGTCACCTCTCAAGGCAGTGCTGCTCATGCAGGAGCGTTTCCCCGGCATTGGCAACTGGATGGCGGACGAAATACTCTGGCGCGCCCAGCTCCATCCGGAGATAAAAAGCGGCAAGCTGACCTCCGAGCAAAAAGAAACTCTGTATCGCAAAGTTCGCGAGGTTTCCGCCGACGCCTTGTGCGCCATTGCGGGTGTCGGCGGCGAGCTGCCCGCGGACTTAAACGTCAACATCCCCGAAAGCTGGCTCTTCTGGCATCGCTGGCGCGACGGCGGCCACTGCCCGAAAGACGACGAAGCTTTGCAACGCAAAGCAATCGGCGGCCGCACGAGTTGCTGGTGCCCGCGGTGCCAACGACCTTAAGCAAAAGGTAGCGCAGAGCGTCTCGTTCTGCAAGGTTTGAGGCAATGAAAGGGACGGTTCGCGAAACGCGCCTTCCGCCAAACCGGCTTTAACGAACTGACATTTCAAACAGCGGTGGCTTGCGGGGCAAGAACGCTCCGTGCTACCTCAAGTCAGATGGATTTTAGCGAACGTGGAAGTTCGCGATCCGTCAGTCTTCGGGCAGCTCGAAGTCGTCGCCGGTTTTGTCGATCCAGTCCTGGAGCAGGGCTTTGAGCTCGCAGCGCTTCTGGTAGTACCACGTGTTGAAGGCCAGGTTGGTTTGCTCGTAGGGATCGTTGTTTAGATCGTACATCAGCCAATGGTTTCGACCGCGGGCGGCGGCGTATTTCCAACCGTCGCGGGTGATCACGCAACGCCAGGCATAGCCGCTTTCTCGGTCGCCGATGAGTTGTAGAAATGCGCTGTCGGGCTCTTTGTGGACACGGTCAGCGTGCTCCTTGCCGGTGCGACGGTGGGAGTAGTCGAAGCCCTCCATCCAGTCCGGCGTTTCGATGCCGCAGATACCGAGCGTCGTCGGAGCAATGTCCACGTGGTTGATCAGGCAGTCTTTCTTGCCGGCTAGGCCGTAGTAATTCATGGGCTGGCCACCGCCGATCAGAAATGGCACGCGGGCCGACTCCTCATAGGGCACGCATTTACCAAAGGCACCTTGGCTGCCCATCTGGTCTCCGTGGTCGGAGAAGAAAATGACGTGCGTGTCGTCGATCATTTCTTCCACACGAAGCGTCTCTATGATGCGGCCGACGTTGTGATCGATGTTTTCGATCTGCGCGTAGTAGCCGGATAAATCGAAGCGTGCCTTGTCTTCTTCTTTCGCGGACACATTGGGGCGCAGCTCCAATTGCTGCGCCTGGTAGCGGCGGTGCTCCGGCGGCGCGAGGCAAGGCACATGCGGTGGCTGGACCGAGACCACCATGAAAAACGGTTTGTCGGAATCCTTGCGCGCCTTGATGCGCTCCAGCGCCATATCGGTGAGGGCGTCGGTCTCGTAATCGATCAGTTTAAAGTGGGGAATTTCTTCATCTCCCTCGTGCCCGTGGAGGTAGAGGTCCCACTGGCTGTTGTTATTTTCGTAGCCGATCCAGGTGTCGAAGCGGAAGCGGTCTTCGCGCGCAACAGTGCGCAGCACAGTGCGCCCTTCACGCTCTTTCATACCCGCCAAGTGCCATTTGCCGAGGTAAATGGTCTCGTAGTCGTGCTCATTGAAAACGTCGGCAATGGTCTGATAGGAAGTCTCCAGCTTGTCCTCGTGGATCTTCACCGAGTGGTTGTGCGCGTAGCGGCCAGTGAGCATGCTTGCGCGAAACGGGCAGCACAACGGGTAGCCGGAAACCGCTTGCGGGAAGGCAGCACCGCAGATGGCCATGTTGTCGAGGTTGGGAGTAAACACGTTGGGATCACCGTTGTAGCCGGTAGCCTGGCCACGCATTTGATCACAAACAAACCATATGACGTTGGGTTTCTTCACGCGATTATTGGGAGGCACCCGGGAAAAAAGATCAAGCACTTAGCAAAAACACCCGGGCAGGATTTTGCTTTCGGGGTTGCGCGGAGGGGCGCCCGTAGTTTTCTTCGGCGCATGAAAGTATTGGTCATCGGTTCTGGCGGCCGCGAGCATTCCCTCGTCATCGCCTGCAAGAAAAGCCCCCTGGTGGACGAAATTATCGCCGCGCCCGGCAATGGCGGCATGTCGCTGGACGCTGATTGCCGCCCGGTCGACGTCAACGATGCCGAGGCCATTGTCGCCCTGGCCAAGGAAGTCGCGGCAGACTTGGTCATCGTCGGCCCCGAGGCACCGCTCGCCGCTGGCGCGGCAGACAAGCTCCGCGAGGCGGGCTTTGACGTTTATGGCCCCAATCTGGACGGTGCCCGCCTGGAGGCCAGCAAGACCTACACTAAGGAATTTTTGATCAATAACAAGATCCCCACGGCTTGGGGCGAGAAATTTAAGGACTTTTCCAAGGCGCTCACCTACCTGCGCAACGCCGAATACCCGCTCGTCATCAAGGCCGACGGCCTCGCGGCCGGCAAAGGCGTGTTGATCGTTGATAACTTCACCGACGCCGAGCAAGTTGCCCACGAAATGCTGATCAAGAACACCTTTGGCGAAGCCGGTCACGAGATCCTCGTGGAGGAGTTCATGGACGGCGAAGAGGCCTCGATCATGCTCATGGTCTCCGGCGAAGACTACGTGATGCTACCCGCCAGCCAAGACCACAAGCGCGCTGGCGAGGGCGACACCGGCCTCAACACCGGAGGCATGGGTGCCTACGCCCCGGCAGCCGTGGTTGACGACGCCGTGGAGCAAAAGGTCCGCGACGAAATCATCGTCCCTACCCTCAAGGCGCTCAAGGAAGACGGCATCGACTATCGCGGCACGCTTTACATCGGCATCATGGTGCTGCCTGATGGCCAGCCCAAGGTGGTCGAGTTCAACGTCCGCTTCGGCGACCCCGAGTGCCAAATTCTCCTACCACTGCTGGAGCAAGACCCCGTGCAGCTAATCCTCGACTGTGCGAAAGGCCAGTTGAAGCCTGAAACCGTCCGCGTGAAGGACGAGTATTCGATGATCGTCGTCATGGCGGCCGGCGGTTACCCGAACGCCTATCACAAGGGCGACGTCATTTCGCTGCCTACCGAACTGCCAGACAACGTGTCCATTGTCCACGCCGGCACCAAGAAAAACGACGCGGGTGAGATCGTTACTGCCGGTGGCCGTGTGCTCGGCGTCGTCGCCAACGCCCCCACCCTCCAACAGGCCAAGGAAGACGTTTACCAAGCGGTGGACAAGGTAACCTGGAAGGACGCCTACTACCGCAAGGACATCGCTTGGCGCCAATTGGCGCGTGAAGCATGAGCTATTCAGCCTAATGCCAATAAGCTTTTACCCTACAAACATGTACATTTTTAATTTATTCTTATATAGATTTTTCAGCCCATAAAGCTGATTGACCGCGCCAAAACAATAGAGACAATAGCCAGGGCATGCTATCACCACACCTCGCTATTCGCTGTATTACAATAAGTTCAGCGTTTTTTGCATACGCGACTGCGGCACATGCCGTTTTCCTCTACCAAGACTCGTTCTCCGGCAGCAGCGCTACGGCACTGAACACCACAGCGCCCGTTGCCAATACCGGTG
Source organism: Cerasicoccus sp. TK19100 (assembly GCF_027257155.1). Taxonomy (NCBI): domain Bacteria; kingdom Pseudomonadati; phylum Verrucomicrobiota; class Opitutia; order Puniceicoccales; family Cerasicoccaceae; genus Cerasicoccus; species Cerasicoccus fimbriatus. The sequence continues at coordinate 470,168 of NZ_JAPWDU010000006.1, read as the reverse complement.
TAATTCTCGGTGCCAACCACGGAACATCCAACGCCAACTGGAACGCGGACGTTAGTTGGAAAGCCGATGGCTCCAACGCGCTCACGAACGACGGTTCGGCATTTTTGCCATTCACTCCGCAAAATGGCTTCATCTACGACCTGTCATTACAGGTAGATCCAACTGCAGGCGGCAGTGACTGGATGGCTATAGCATTCACCCAGAGTGCTAATGCTTCCCAAAGAATTTTTGACTCTGGCAGCACCGCCTGGATGCTACAACGGGCGGACCGAACTGGCACCGACCCGATTCAAACCTTCACCGGACCAGGCACGGCTGGCGGTCAAAATTACAATCCCGATCCGGATCTTTTTGGCTTCGTTACGCTACACGTCCAATTAGACACCACGCAGCCAAATTGGCGGGCGACTTGGTATGTCGACGAAGTTGGGGCTATCCGCACCACACATACCTATGGGACTAACCCAACGATCAACTACATTGGGTTCGGCAAATTTAATTCTGCCATCGGAACCGTGGACAACCTCAGTTTAACCGTCACCGCCATTCCTGAGCCTAGCGAAATCGCCGCGATCGGGCTGGCCATGCTGGGCGGGTTCCTCTTCTGGCGCCGCCGCGCCAAGCGCCAAACCGTCGCGGAATAAAGGGGACCAGACACCCGGTGCAACTTCGCTAACGTTTTTTCGTGCATGGATCGCGCGGGGCGGTATAAGTTTTATGCCATATGCCCGAGCGCGACCACATCATTGTCGTTTGCACCGCCAACATCTGCCGCAGTCCGATGGGAGAGCGCCTGTTGGCGCATGCTCTGGCCGCAGAGGATGCACCGCTGAATCAGCTAAAAGTCGCCTCGGCCGGGATTTCCGCCTACGATGGCGATCCGGCTTCGCAGAACTCAGTCAAGGCGCTCAAGAGCGTGGGTCTGGACCTGCAGGACCACAGCAGCCAGCAAATCAGCCAGGAACTGCTCGATAAGGCCTTTGCCGTGTTTTGCATGACGCAGACTCACCGCGCGCTGATCGAGGTGCACTTTGAGCACGTGCCGAAGCATTTATATCTGTTTCGGGAACTCATGCCCAAGGATGCCTCCATCGAAATCCCGGACCCCTACGGCCGCAATTTGCCGGAGTATGAGCTCTGCCGCGACTCCATGGTCGAAGCCATCCCGAGCCTGCTGCAATTTCTCCGCGAGCAATATCCTCCCTACTACAATTCCTAGACATGAAAATTTCCATTGGTTCCGATCACGGCGGATTCGAGCTAAAAAGCGCGCTCATCGCCTCCCTGACTGAAGACGGCCACGAAATCGTCGACCGTGGCACGGACAGCACCGCCAGCGTTGACTACCCGGACTTCGGTGAAGCCGTCGCTAAGGACGTCGCCGGCAAGACCGTTGACTACGGTGTGCTCATCTGCACGACCGGCATTGGCATCAGCATCAGCGCGAACAAGGTTCACGGCGTGCGCGCCGCAGTCTGCCACAATGAGGACGCGGCCGAGTTCAGCCGCCGCCACAACGACGCCAACATCATTTGCTTTGGGCAAAAATACGATACGCCCTACATGGCCGCGAAAATGACGCGTATCTTCATCAACACCCCGCAAGAGCCGGGTGAACGCCACGAACGGCGCATTCAGAAGATCGCCGCCATCGAAGCCGAAGATTAATCGGCGCTCATTCTGGACCGATAGAACGAGCCACCATGTTCTTCCGCCGGAAATCCAAGCCGCCCCAAATCATCCCGTTTAACCAGCGGGTCACGGCCTTCTGGCAGTGGTATGCCGCTGAGGCGCAACGTTTCTACGACACCATCGAGGACAAGCGCTGCCCCGAGCTGGCCAAAGAAGTCAGCGCTAAGGTCAACCAGCTACTCCCGGGCATGGCGTGGGTCTTTGGCCCTGGCCCCAAGGAGCAAGGCGGGCATTCGTTTACCCTCTCACCGGAGGGCAACGCCCACAAGCGCCTGCTGAGCGATTACTGGCTGGCGCAGGCACCCAAGCTGCCCGGGTGGACCTTTTACGCCTCGCGCCAACCCTCGCATACGATCAGCGCCGAGACCGGCATTAACATCAAGGACCTCACCATCAAGGCCGGCGAAACCTGGGTTTCCGCCCACCCGCAGCGCGACAACCAGATCATCAACCTGAGCGCCTGGCATCCGTCCTTTGAAGAGCTGCCCGAAAAAGCTGCCTACCAGATCACCTTCATCATGCTCGACGAGGCCCTCGGGGAGGACGCGGTGGAAAACCACATTGGCGAGATCCACATCCGCAACGACCGCCTGGCCAACTCCGTGCCCATGCACGAGCTGCGTGATGAGGTGGAAAAAATCCGCGCAAAGTGGGAAGACGCCGCCCCACACGGCAGCTATCAGGTGTATCAACTGCCCGAGCCCAGCGACCGCTTTCTGCGGGCTGACACCATCGCCGGCAGCACACGCCACATGAAGCTGATCAACGAATACCTCGGCGAAGAAGGCCAAATGGCCGACGACCCCATTGCCGAGCTTGGCGCGGAGTTTGCCTTTGTCTGCTTCCCGAGCACCCACCTGCCCCGCGGTGAAGAGGCCACCAAGCGCGGCGAAATTGAAGATGCCTTGGAACAAGCCCTGCAGCCCGATCAGCGCGGCATCTGCCTCGGCGGCGCTACCGGCATGCTCAATACCTACGTGGACCTGCTGTTGTTCGATCCGGGCCCGGAAACCATTTCTCGCCTCCAGGCCGCTCTCGCCCCCTTCCAACTGAACGGCGACGCCGCGCTGCACCCCTTTTACGGTAATTCGCAGAAACCGCGTTGTCGGCTTTGAAGCGTTACAAACGAAGCCCTCAATTACCATAGCGTGATGGTCTAAGATCGGGGATAATCAGACCATGAAAGACCGCTATCCTGAAAACATTACCATCGAGATCGACCGCGATCGACTACGTCGGTATCTGAATAGTCTCGGGCTTAGCTTCATTTGTTGGCTATTCGTCATGTTTAGTGGCCTGATTGGCCTAAGTCGCGGTACTGAGGGAGTTCGCGACATCGTAGAACCTACCTACTGGAAAATAGCACTGCACTTAGGCGCATCCATCGCATTCTGGATAATGCTTGGGCTGGCGCTAGCCCTGGCCATTTACTTTGTTTTGATCCGCAGATCGGCGGCTCGCCGCGCAGATGAAATCGAGCTGAGCGTGGTGGGGCCATTCCTACACATCAAAGATAATCTGGGCATGCGCTTGGACCGGAAAATTCACTTCCGCGCGATTGTCGACTACTCCGTCGTCAACGGCTGGCTGATGAGGCGTCACGGCATCGACACCCTCAAGCTTACCACCACAAGCGTCAATGCCATCAGCATCCCCGGCGTAAAGAACGCAACCGAAGTCCGCGACATGTTGGCCGAGATCGATGCGGCCCGGGAATTGTGAGGCATTGGCGCAACCCGGAAAGTTATGCAGGAAACCCGGATTTTCCTTTGCGAATGGCGCAAAATGCATCAACTTAGAACTTTGACCATGATTACCGAAGCAACTTCCGCCTTAGACGCCACCCCGCTCGCGCAGCTCGATCCCGATATCTTCGCTGCCATGGAGCAAGAACGCGCCCGTCAGCAGAGCCATATCGAGCTCATCGCCTCGGAAAACTTTACCCTGCCCGCCGTCATTGAAGCCGCTGGCAGCGTGCTGACCAACAAGTACGCCGAGGGCTACCCGGGCAAGCGCTACTACGGCGGCTGCGAGTTCGTCGATGTCGTCGAGCAGATCGCGATCGACCGCGCCAAGGCCCTCTTCGGTGCCGACCACGCCAACGTGCAGCCGCACTCCGGCAGCCAGGCCAATTTCGCCGTCTATGCCGCCACGCTTCAGCCCGGCGACAAGATTTTGACGATGAACCTCTCCGACGGCGGTCACCTGACCCACGGCAACCCGGCCAACTTCTCCGGCAAGCTGTATGACGTCGTCCACTATTTCGTGAGCCCGGAAGACGGCCGCATCGACTACGATGGCCTCGCCGCCCAGGCGGAGAAGGAAAAGCCCAAAATGATCACCGTGGGCGCATCTGCCTACCCGCGCATCATCGACTTCGCGCGCATGGGTGAGATCGCCAAGAGCGTTGGCGCACTCCTGCTGGCCGACATCGCGCACATCGCCGGCCTCGTCGCCGCCGGTGAGCACCCGTCACCGGTTGGCATCGCAGACTTCGTCACCACCACCACGCACAAGACCCTGCGCGGCCCGCGTGGCGGCCTGATCATGTGCAACGAAGAGTTTGCTAAAAAAATCGACAGCGCCGTGTTCCCCGGTGGCCAGGGTGGCCCGCTGATGCACATTATCGCGGCCAAAGCCGTTTGCTTCCAGGAAGCCGCCAAACCGGCCTTCAAGGAATACGCCAAGCAAGTTAAGGCCAACGCCGCCGCGATGGCCAAAGCGTTGACGGAAAAAGGCTATAAACTTACGAGCGATGGCACCGATAATCACTTAATGCTAGTTGATCTTCGCCCATCGCATCCGGACCTGACCGGTAAGGTCGCCCAGATCGCGCTGGACAAGGCCAACATCACCACCAACCGCAACACCGTTCCCGGCGAAACGCGTAGCCCCTTCCAAACCAGTGGGTTACGACTCGGCGCACCCGCCGTCACCTCCCGTGGCATGAAGGAAGCGGAAATGGTGAAGATTGTAGAGGCGATAGACCTGGTCCTCAGCGACCCGGAAAGCGAAGAAAAAATCGCTCAAGCCAAAGCAATCGCATTGGAACTTTCCGAAAAATTTCCCCTCCCCTATTAGATCAAGAAAAGAGCTAAACCCTTGAAAATATCGCACTTTGGCGAGAAAATTTGCTTTTCAGCAGCCAGAAAGTGATATTCATATCATAACCTGAAATATATAATAGGCGCAGGTTTAATCATTTGCGTCTCAATCCTAACCCGACACCCGGAACATGACACTATCTCGTAAAGAAATCAGCCGTAAAGGCTTCACCCTTGTTGAACTCCTCACGGTTATCGCTATTATCGGCATTCTGGCCGCAATTCTGATCCCCGCAGTGGGCAGCGTTCGCACCAAGGCCGACCAAGCCAAGTCCTCCAGCAACATGCGCCAGATCGCGCTTGGCTTTAACAATTTCGCAACCAGCGGCGGTCGCACCAAGTCCATTGCCGATGGCACATTCTCACCACCAACCACCAAGAATGCAGCGAACAGCCCCAAGGCATTCGCCGAAGTTCTGGCCTACAATGTCGACCTGAGTGACGCTTCCCTGTGGTTCCTCGCTTCAGACGAAGACGTTGCCGCGATGGATACAGTTCCTGGCTTCATCGGTGTGCGCACCGACACCGGCGGCTTCACCCGTAACGAAACTTGGGGCAGCATTGGTGATAACGACCCGAGCTACTCCGTAGCAGTCGCACTGAGCCCGAATGCACCGACCTCCACCACCCCGTTGATCTGGACCAAGGGTCTGGACAGCAGCGGTAAGTGGAGCAACACCTCCCCCTGGACCGGTGAAGGTGGTCACATCGCATTCATGGACGGCCACGTGACCTTCTACACGAACATCTCCGACACGGAAAACCAACTGGTTTCCGGCTCGGCCTCCGAGACTCCCGGCACCCCCACCAGCGACATCAGCCAGGCGATCAAGACCACCTCGAACTCCAAGCCATACCCTGCTCCCGGCGGAGGAGGTAGCTAAGCCGAGAATCGAAAGATCCTATTTTTCTCAAGCCGGAGCACCACGCTCCGGCTTTTTTCATGCCCTACGTCAGTAGATTTCAGCCATGACGCGTTTGGTAGAATTCGCGCGTTTTCATTCATTTTCTTCCATTTCTGCCTTTCAGTCTCGCATTCGACAAATAGGTTGGTAATTTGCTAAGTTAACATTACCCGAACGCTTTACATGATCCCCACATACATCATTGGTCACAAAAATCCGGACGCCGACGCGATTTGCTCGGCGATTGCCTACGCCTCGTACAAGGAAGCCACTGGCGAAAAAGGCTATGTTGCGGCCCGCTGTGGCAATTCCAACGCCCGGATCGATGCCATCCTCAAGCGCTTCAACCAACCGCTTCCTCTCTTTATTGGCGATGTGACCCCCCGCGTGCATGACATCATGCGCCGCAAAATTTTCCGCATCGATGACAAGGCCACCTGTGCCGAAGCCCTCGAGATCATCGACGAACACGACATTCGCTCACTGCCGGTTATTGATGAAGCGGGCATGCTCGCCGGGCAGGTTTCCATCTTTTCACTGGGCGAATTTTTCATCCCCAAGCCCAAAGAGCCGCGCAAAATGCGCCACGTATACACCTCGATCGGAAACATCATCTGCGCGCTCAAGGCCGAGGTGCTCAACGTCGTTGACCCCGAGCAAGTCGAAGATCTCTACGTGCGCGTCGGCGCGATGGACATCCGCTCCTTCGGCGTGTTTACCGAGAGCGAAGGCGTCTCCTTCAAGGAAAGCATCGTCGTCGTAGGCGACCGTTATGATATCCAACAGAAGGCCATCCAGAGCGGCGCGCGGCTCGTCGTGATCACCGGCGGCCTCGAAGTGGACAAGGAAGTCGTGGAGTTTGCCACGGATCGCGGCGTCTCCCTGATCGTCAGCGAGGCTGACTCTGCCACCACCTCGTGGATCATTCGAACCGCCACCCTGGTGGCACCGATGATCGATCGCGAAGTGCCCACCTTTTCCGCCGATGAAAAAGTCCTCACGGTGAAGCGCAAAATTGCCACCTTGAGTGCCCCTATTTTCTGCGTTGTTGACGAGAAAAAGAAGCTCATCGGCCTCTTTTCCAAGACTGACTTGCTCAAGCCGGTGCCAACACGCCTGGTGCTGGTTGATCACAACGAGCTAGGCCAGGCCGTCAATGGCGCGGGCGATGTCAACATTGTCGAAGTCATTGACCACCACCGCCTTGCTAACCCAGCTACTGCACAGCCAATCTACTTTCGCAACGAAATCATCGGCTCGACCAGCAGCATCATTGCGAGCATGTTCCGAGCCGCAAACATCACCCCCTCGCCAGAGATCGCGGGCGTTATGATGGCTGGCCTGGTCTCCGACACGCTCAATTTGCAGAGCCCCACTTCCACGCCCAAAGATGCCGAACTGCTGCCTTGGCTGTCTGAAATTTCCGGTGTCAGCGTGGAGGAAATGTGCGACATTGTCTTCAACTCTGGCTCAATTATCCTGACTTCCTCGCCTGATCGCGTCATTGAGACCGACTGCAAGCAGTATGAGCAGGGCGGCATTAAATACTCGGTTTCACAGATTGAGGAGCTCGGCTACGAAAATTTCTGGAAGCACCATGATGCCATTCAGGCTGCCCTGGAGAGCTACCTCGAAAGCCAGGGCTTGGATTTCTCCTGCCTGCTCGTCACCGACATCAATCAGCAAAATTCCCTGCTCGTCACTGCGGGCGACAGCGAAATCATCGCGAGCATCAACTTCACGCATATCGAACATCATCGCACGATTTTCGACCTGCCGAGCATTGTATCGCGAAAGAAGCAGTTGATCCCCTACATCAGCAGCCTGCTGGACAGCATGGGTGTGGAAGCGGTTTGAGTTGCACAACGCGCAATAACACCCATCGTAACCCCCATGAATCTGTCGGATAATGAGGAAAACTCCTTCCGCTCGCTAGTGCATGACCTCAATGGTCAGATATTCCTGATCCGGGGCCACTGCGAGATCCTCAAGCGTACCCAGGACGAATCCCAGACCGAAAAAAGCATCCAGCAGATCCAACAGGGCACCGATAGGCTGGAGAGCATCGTGCGTGATCTGCGCGAGAATCTCGGTTTTCCCAAGGCACCGTAACTTTTCGCTTAAAGGCGAATCATTGGTTCCGATTATACATGTAGTCATACATGGAAACATCTACCCATCATTCGACTAAGGTCCATATCATCGGCGACAGCCCAGAGCTTAGCAAGATTGCGCCTGCAGACTCTGCCGAGGCAATGCGCCGCGTGGCCGAAAATCTCTTGGACACTGCACTGGCCGACCTATGGCGCGACAATTCAGCGCGCTCCAAAAAAAGCGCTGCCAACGCGCAGCATCGTGCTTCCTGAGGCTACAGCCGCCTCTAAGTCGCCACTCATGCCCATCGATAATTCGGGCAAGTTGACGCCGAAACGCGCCTCCAACTGATCCCGCAAATCCCGCAACCGCTCGAAGCATTTTCGGGCGACATCCGGATCATCCGACAGGGGAGCAATGGTCATCAAGCCGTCCACTTGGAGCGACTCCAGACCAAGAACAAGCTCCAGCACCGCCGGAGTTTCCTCACAGCCGAGACCGAACTTCGCCGGATCATCCCCCGCGTTCACCTGTAGCAGAATCGGCAGCACGCGCCCCTGCTCACTGGCAGCGGTGGCTAATTTCTTCGCCAGCTTAGCGCTATCGACGGACTGCACGCGGTGAAATTTCTCCGCGGCTAGTTTTGCCTTGTTGGACTGCAAGTGGCCAATGAGTTCCCACTGCACGCCAGCATCCGTCGTCATCTTGTCCACAGCCTCCTGCACCCGGTTTTCACCGACTGCGGTGTAGCCCGCCCGGCCGGCGTAGAGCGCGGCATCGATGGGGTGAGTCTTCGTCACCGGCAGCACTTTGACTGTCGCCGGGTCCCGTTCGGCACGCGCGCAAGCGGCTAAAACCCGCTCCAGCACGCGTTGATGATTTTCGTAAAACTGCTCGTAGGTAATCACTTCGAAAAGGCGATAAGTTTATCTATTTTTTAGGTTGCAATCCAATTAGCAATTGTGATATTAGGTTTTATTATGCATATTGAAAATCTGAAAATCTTTTCTGATCTCGTTGAAAGTCAGAGTTTTTCGAAGGCTGCTAAATTAAATGGCATTACCCAGTCGGCCGTCAGCCAGCAATTGCGCGCGATGGAAAAGCATTTTAATGCGCTAATCGTGGACCGCAGTCAAAAGCAATTCCATCTCACCCGCGAAGGCGCGAAGCTTTACGAATCGTCCAAGGAGCTGCTCCATCTTTATGAAAAGCTGATGAGCGAGCTGCAGGAGATGAAGAAGGTCATCAGCGGCACCATCCACATCTCCACGATTTATTCGATTGGCCTGCACGAGCTGCCCCCCTACGTGAAAGAGTTTCTGCAAGAGTTTCCCGACGTCAACGTCCGCGTGGAATACCGCCGCGCCAACCTCGTTTACGAAGACATCCTGCACAATGCGGTGGACTTCGGTCTCGTTGCTTATCCGCAAAAAATGCGCCAGCTCGAAACCATCCCCTTCCAAGAAGACCAACTCGTGGTTATTTGTTCGCCAAGCAGCCCGCTGGCCAAGCAAAAATCCGTCGACCTCAAGGAGCTCGAAAACCACAAATTTATCGGCTTCGATCAGGACATCCCAACCCGCAAGGCCACCGATCAACTCTTCCGCGACAACAAGCTCGATATCGATCCCGTCATGGAATTCGACAACATTGAGACCGTTAAGCGCGCCGTGGAAATCGATGCCGGCATCGCGCTCGTGCCCTCGACCACGGTCTTGCAAGAGGTCAAGCAAGGCCTGCTCGCCTCCGTCTCCCTACGCGGCAAGAAGGTGACACGCCCCCTGGCAATCGTCCACCGCAAAGGCCGCGTATTGACTCCGGCGATGAAGAAGTTCGTCAAGCTTCTGACGACCAAGGACCTGATCCACAAACACGTGGACTAAACGTCGATCACGTCATCATCGCGGCGATCCGGACCCTTACCGCCGGATTGGCCGCGATTTACGCGTACGCGCACATTGCGCGGTCCACCGAGCAAAGCCGTGGCCAGCCAGTTGGTGAAGCTCACGACAAATGCGCCCCACAGCGCCGAGCCAAAGCCCGCCACTTCGAAGCCGGGCACAATGCTGCTTGCGAGCCAGAACAGCAAGGCGTTGATCAGAAAGATGCCCAGCCCGAGCGTCAGCACCACAAAGGGCAACGCAAAGAGCAGCAGAATCGGCCGCAAGAAGACATTGAGCACGCTGATCAGCAACACGCCCATGACCAAGGAGCCATCGCTGCGAAAGCTAATGCCGTCACTCGTCCAAGCTGCCAGCAACACGCCTAGCGCAATGAGCACCCAGGATCGCAGCCAGGCCAGCCAATTATTCGCTTTCGGTTCGGCCATGCCTTAGTTTGCCGCTTTCTCTTCCTCGGCAGGTGTCTCCACTTCCACGCTGGTCGGAGTAACCGACGTCAGCTCCAGCTTGTCGCCGCCTAATTGATCTAAAATATGCATGCCGATAAACTCCTTCTCCTCGTAGCTATCCTTGTAGTAGGCATCAGGGTTCACGGTCTTCTTTAAAAACAGACGCACCTGATAGCGATATGGCGGCGAGATAACGCGCGGAGACGTCATCATCAGGCCGCTGGGCTCAAGGGTGATGGTCATGTTGGCGTTGGATTTCCGCACAAAATTTGAATAGTGAACGATCAGCTTATCCACCGGTGGCGGTACCAGAAGACCTTCGGCGTCCATGAAATATGCCTGGAAATTGTTATTCACGATGCGCAAGTTGAGCTGGGCGGCCCCCCACTCCTCTTCATTGATATCCAAGTATAGGCCAAGCTCCGGCTCGAGCTTTTGCCCCTCTGCCACTTGCCCATGCAGCGCTCCGGTCGCCATCAGCAACAACAGCGCCAGACCATATCGAAGGTTTTCTGCAAATTTCATGAACTAATTTCTAAGCCACTAAGGACCAATGCTCAAGCGACAAGTTCCCACACGGGTCAACAGCCCACAGTTAGAGCACTTTCACTCCTGACCTCCCTCACTGCGCTGGATCTCGGCCTTAATGGTCCGCCACTGTGCCAGCCGTTCGCCAATAGCGGTCTCGGCACCGGACTTCTTAGGCCGGTAAAAAGTTTGAGGCTCGATCATGTATTCCTGTCCGGAAACGGCTTCCGGGTAATCGTGGCTATAGCGATACCCCTCGCCCTGCCCAAGCTGCTTATTGAGCTTCGTATGGGCATCGCGGAGCCACATTGGCACGGCTTGCAGAGGCCCGTTGCGGATCGCTTGCTTGGCCGCGCTGATCGCCATCGTGGTCGAGTTGCTCTTGGGCGCGCAGGCCAAAAACACCGTCACGTGAGCAAGGTTCAGCTCACACTCAGGCATGCCGATAAACTCACAAGCCTGAAACGCCGACACCGCCAGCGGCAGCGCACGAGAGTCCGCCATGCCAATATCCTCGCTGGCCAAAATCACGAGCCGCCGGGCAATGAACCGCGGATCTTCGCCGCCGGCCAGCATCTTAGCCAACCAGTAAAGCGCCGCGTCGGGATCGCCCCCGCGCATGCTCTTGATGTAGGCAGAAATCGTGTCGTAGTGCTCGTCCTCGTTGTTGTCGTAACGAATCTGCCGTTCCCGGGCGAAGACCTTTAAATCCTCCGTGGTCGCCTTGCTCCCCATCGGCTTGCTGAGCACCAATGTCTCCAGCGCATTGAGCGCGCGACGGGTATCGCCATCACACAGGCGCGCCAGGCCGATTAACACCTCGTCCGGTGCCGTGCAATGGGTTTTGCCGAGCCCGCGCTCCTCGTCCTCCAGCGCCCGTCGCAGCACCTTGACCACCGCGTCTTCGGGCAGCGGTTCCAGCCGGAATAGATGGCTCCGCGAAAGCAAGGGCGGAATGACATAAAAGCCAGGGTTATGAGTCGTCGCCCCAATCAGGCGCACGTGTCCGGCCTCGACATCGGGCAAGAGCAGGTCTTGCTGCGCCTTGTTGAAACGGTGAATTTCGTCGATGAAAAGTATCGTTCGCTGATCGGGCTGATAGCGGGCCATCCGAAGCACGTCGCGCAGCTCGGCCACGTTCGACAGCACGGCATTTAAACGCACGCAATGGCTACCAGTTTCTTCCGCAATCACCTCGGCCATCGTCGTCTTACCACAGCCCGGGGGACCGTAAAACAGCAGACTGCCGAAGGAATCCGCCTTGATCAACCGCGGCAGCAGGCAATCCTCGCCCAACAAGTGCTCCTGCCCAATAACTTCGGATAAATTCCGCGGCCGCATCCTAACCGCCAGCGGCTGATGCGCCTTTGCTTTCGCCGGAGTCCCCCCAACCTGCGCACCCGTTTTAGGCTCGTCAGATTGAAACAGCGAAGGTTGATCATTACGCGGCATACCAACCACCAACCTGAACCGCCACCGCCCCGCATGCAACCATTCGCTGCGGAATTACTGCCCTTTTCGGGCAAGCACTAGGCCGTAAACTCTCGCGAAACGCCTGCTTTACTAGTCTTCGGTGGAATCTGGAATTCCAGGAAATACAAACCGCAAAAAAAGCGGACTCTCCAACTCGAGATCATGAACCATGGTGGCTCCGCCCTCGGTCGAAAGCAGAGACTGCGGTCCCTGCTCCCAAAGTTGCCAATCAACGAGATCATTCGAAGCTTCAATCAACAGCGGTAAGTTGCGAACAGTTTGATACTGGAGTTGCAACTGATCACCGTCCATCTGGAATGTTGGCTGCCAGGCATCCGCAAATCGGTTCGGATTCGTGCCAGCGAGATGCTCAAATTCATTCGAAAAGCCATCGCCATCAGCATCGACATCTGCAGCGGATTCAGGCGCTGTTAGGCTGAAATAATTCTCAATCCACTCATGGTAGGATTCATATCCGGCTAGCGATAAAATCCAATCACGGATCAGCGCCACGCCCTCATCATCGATTTCGAAAGTCGCCAGAGGGGGCATTCGGGTAAAGCCGTTGCAGGCACAAAGTCGCTGCAGCAGCACAGAGTGGTCGGGGTCCCCCGGAACGATAACGCGGTTGTCCGGATCGCCATTGCCTCCAGCGTCGTTGCCGGGCAAAGCGTTGATCATCCCCGTCCCTCGCAAACTGCGATGCGGGCGCAAATCAATATCCGATATCGCGGCACCACCGGGCTGGTGGCATTGTGCGCAATTGACCGCCAAGTAGCTTCTCGCTCGAAATTCCAAACTCTGCGATTCGTCTGTTTTGGTCGCAAAAGCTGGGATGTATTTGACCTCCTCGCTGTCTGGCCCTCCAGCCAAATACCCCATGGCAGTCAGCCCAGCCAACACGTTTTGGTACTGCCCCGCAAACTCATCGGAGCGGTTTAGCTGCCGTGCATTAAAGCTCAGCGCAAAACCGGATACCGCACTGTGGCACTGCATGCACTCAGACCGGCTGGGAATGCGCCACGTTTGCGTTTTTTCAAACCCGTGCTCATCAACGATATCCAAGGCAATATCCACGCCATCGGCACTCGCTAGGGTGGCTTCGGTTCCCGCCTCGTTCCACTGGTAAGATACACCATAAGCGCCGGCTTCGGTTTTTACCAGAAAGCGCGTTTCGATGCGTTTTCGCGAGTCTGGATTACCCCGCTCCAGTTCCAGTTCGAAGTGCTTGGCCCAAATCGCGCCAGTGGGTGCCGTCCAGCCCTCATCGAGCGAATAGTCAAAGGGCTCCTCACCACTCAACGCAAACCAACGCTGTTTGATGGCATGGTCGGACCAAAAGCTGACATTCGGCTCATACGGGATAACTCCGGCAGCGGGCGTCATATCCTGCAGTGAGGTAAAAGCACCTGTTTCCGAGAGCGTCTCCGGTAAGGCTGCTAACTCATCATTGCGGACCAATTTCATAATCTCGCCACTATCACGAATGCTGACTAAGATCTCACCTGTTTGTGGATGCAGATCAAATTCAGTCAGCGAAGTTTGTTGCGTAAGCAGCTCACGGGAAACCGATTCTCCATTGTAACGCAGCGCCCAAATACGCCCTGAAACGTAGTCCCCAAACACGTAGGCACCCGCTAGTTCAGGATAAAAATCTTCGCGGTAAACCAGCCCACCTATAATCGCACGACCCTCATTGCGTGGATAAACATGGATGGGAGGTGTTTCGACGAAGCCCTCGGGCTGTTGATCGCTCTTAAACCCATCAATCAGGCCTTCCCGGTAGGCCCAGCCGAAATTTTCGCCGCCCCGCGAAATATCAACCTCTTCTTGGGCGTATTGCCCGACATCGCCAATCCATATATTCCCCGAAGTGTCATCGATCCAAAATCGAAACGGATTGCGCAGACCTATTGCGAAATACTCCATGATCACCTCTTCGGCATTCACCGGACTGCCATTAAAGCTGGTGGCACCAACCCAGGGATTGTCCGCCGGAATAGCATAATTGGCTTTCCCAGTCTCAGGATTTAGCACCACGCTCGGGTGACTGTTGGGCTCCAGGTTTCCGGGCAGCCGGTCAACATCAATGCGAAACAAGCCGGCGAAATAGTCCAAATCAAGCCGCTGAGCGACATCGTAGCTGTCATTGGCATCTCCTCCATCTCCATTGGTGAAGTAGAGGTAGCCATCGCTGCCAAAATGCACGTCTCCCGCATTATGGAAAATATCTTTGTCCAGTTGATTAATTAGAATCAATTCGCTGGTCGGATCCGCGACATTCGGATCATCCGCAGAGACTTGAAAACGCGAAAGCCGGTTGTAGCGAATCCGTACACCATCAATGAACTCATGAGGCGTATAATAGACGTAAAAGTAGCCGTTGCTAGCGAAATCCGGGTGAAACGCCACGCCGAGTAATCCAGATTCCCAAGCATTCTGTATATACTTTAAAGAGAGGAATTGCTGTTTTTCGAGCACAGGCGCATTCAAATCCGGGATCACCCACAACATCCCCCCTTTCTCTCCAATAAATACACGATCACTCTCTCCAGGCACTGTGGTAATCGTAATCGGGTCAGAAAAACTCAAACCCGGAAAGGCATTTTCCAAGGAGTAAGCACTTACATTATCAAATGGTAGATCCGTATCTGCTTGCTGAATATTCGCGCTGATCGAGGTAGAGCTCAGCATGCAGAGGATAGCTAGTAAAATTCGTGCCATGTTACTTAAGTGTCAGCGATAGGAATAATTATTCCACAATAAACACAGCAAGTCGTCAATTTTTCTGACCTTTGGCAATATCCAAGGCACACAGCAACTGGGCAAAAAATAGTCCCCGCCCTGCTAAGGGACGGGGACTGGCTGCTACTACTACTACTACTGCTACTACTGACTGAAAGGTTGGTTTTACCCAACACTTATGTCGTCAATAATATATACGACATGTTCCGGAAAATATTAGGGCTTTGCACGTTTTTTTTTATAAAAAATGTCGTTTGTTACAAATTTTGTTTAAAACAGTGGCTAGTTAGCAAAGCAGTGATGTGGTTTCACCAAAAAACCTAGGCAATTTTACCTAGGTTTCTCGTTTTTCCAGTCAAAATTTTTACGGATCGATCTGCGGATCGCCAGTCGGGACGTAACCTTGCTCATACTCGACTTCTTCAAGCTGTTGCTGATTTTCGTAACCCAGTTCAGCTTTCTCATTTTCGTAAATCTGCTTCTCCCGAGGGGTCAGCGGCTTACTCTCGCAGCCAGCGAATAAAAAAGCGCCCAATAAAGAGCTAATGATGAACGTAATATGAATCTTTTTCATAAGATAATGTGTTCTCAGTTACCCGGGGCCTGTGGTTGATATTGTTCGCGCTTTTGTTGCATTTTGAGAACCTCTTCTGATTGGCTATTATCAGTAGTTGCAGATGACGATTCGCAAGCGGTCAAACCAAGGGCGGCGATGACCGTAAGGACGATCAGGATTGTTTTTTCCATCGGCTGTAGCTTGACCAGTATTTCAGCGGAATCAAGCCAATGGCGATGAAGAACAGCTGGCTCACCCAGAAGATCGTTAGCCAAGTGAAGGCCGCGCTCAGGAACCCATAGGAGTGCAGGCCGATGCCGAGCAAATTCGTCCCGAACCAGCTCCACGCCGTCACGATATTGCCCCCCACGGCGAGCACCATGAAGCCGCGCTCTTTGACCAAACCGCCCCAGCGTGCGTGCAGCATCAGCGCACCCCAAAGCACGATGATCAACGCGCCATTTTCCTTCGGGTCCCAGCCCCAAAAACGGCCCCAACTCTGGTCGGCCCAAACGCCGCCCAACATCGTGCCGACAAAACTGAACAGCAGCCCAAAGCAGGTGATGCCGTAGCTCATGCCGTAGAGCGTCTTGGCGGTGGATTTCTCGAGCCCCGGCGTCATCAGTCCGCGCACAATGTAAATCAGCCCCAGCGCGCCGGCCAGGAAGACCGCGCCGTAGCCCGCTGTGATGATCACCACGTGCGTTGCCAGCCAGAAGTTGTCATCGAGCACGGCACGCATCATTTCCAGCGTGTCGCCGGTCAGCGCGAGGTTATGCGCGATGATCAGCGTCACAAAGCCAATCAGCGACGCGACAAAGCTACCCACGCCGTTGCGGTAAATCCGCTCCAGAATCACGCCCAGGATGATCGACACCCAGCCAACGAAAATCGCCGACGAGTAGAGATTCGTCACCGGTGGCCGCCCTTGAATATACATGCGCGCAAAGAGCCCAAAAGTGTGCACCACCAGTGCCAGCACCATCAGCCAAAACGCCGCACGCTGAAGCGGTGCCGACCACTTAAGCCAGCTAACGCAAACCAGGAAGAAAATCATCACGTAGATAATAATCGTATAATAGAACGGCTGCATGACGTTAAACAGCTCTTCGAACTGCACACGGCTGGCGCTGGATTGCAAGGCGAGCTCGGCCTTCATCTCGGCCAGCGTTTGCGCAAATGCCTCGGGCTGCCCTTCGCGGTAGGCAACCCCCAACGCGCCGTAGCCCTTGACCACGTCACTCAGCTCGCCGCTTTGAATCGTCGTAAACATTCCCTCGCCGATGTTTAGCCAGTCGTTGCTCCCGCTGCCCGCCGGCGGCGCGGTCACGCCGAGATCCGCCGTTTGCGCGAGGCGCATGTAATAATCGGCCATCACGATGAAGGGCGTCAGCGCGGCTTCGTCAAACGGCTGACCCTGCTCACGCTGGCGCAACGCTTCGCTGCCGGGGCCGGCGACTTCCTCCCACGCCTGATAATCGGCACCGGGGTCCAGCGAGTGGCCCAGCGCGTTATACATGGTCAAGGCGTTCGTCAGCTTGATCAGCGCCTTGTGGAACGGCGTACGCTGCGTTTCCTCATCGGGGACTTGGCGCGCCATTTCGGCGAGCATCGAAAACTCCGGGCTCAGCTCATTCCACGAGAAATATTTGCGATCCGTTTGCTGCCAGCCATAGAGCGCAAGCACCTCGGCGTTGACGATGCGGAAGACCGGGTAATCGTCGGCCAGCTCCGGCTTGTAAGCCAGATCAAGCAGCCACTCGCTGGCGGTCAGCTTCCGGCCGTCATCCAGGCGGACATTTTGGCGGCCCTGAATAATGCGCAGCGAGTTGATCGCCACGGAGTCCAGCGGCAAGATACGGCCACCGCTCTGCACCGGCAGCTCGGCAAAGCTTTGCACTGCAAAGTCCGACTTCGGCTTCTGGAAAAATCCGGCACCGGTGATCAGCAAACCGATCGCCAGGAAAATACCCGGCACGAGTACGCCGCCACTCGGCGTGGTCGCGTCACTGCTTTCTTTGGCCTTCTTGGCCGACTTGCGGTTGGCGAAAGTCATCAGACTCAGGCCAAACTGCATGGTCATCCCCAGCCCGACCAAGGTGATCGCCAAATACGGCAGCCACCAAGTCGCGTTGCTCACCACTTGCAGGATCGAGGTCGTGTCTTCGTTGGCAAAGCTGGCTTGGAAAAACGTGTAGCCCTCGTAGCGCAGCGGGTTGTTCATGTAGATCAGCGTCGGGCGGTTTTCGCCGGTCTGCGGATTGTTGATGATCACATCACTAGAGAAATTTTTCGGGATGTTGGTACCCGGGTAGCGGTCGTGCTTAAAGTCGATCAGTTGCAGCGTGAACGGGAAATACGTGCGCTCGAAACGCAGACCGAGGTCGTAGCGCTTGCCCTCGTATTCAAAGCCCTGCGCCGGAAACTCCGGCCCGATCCCCGCACTGAGCAACCACGTGCCGAGCGCCTCGCCATTGGGGGCGACGACCTGCACGGCGGCGGCGGCCATGTTCGCCTCATCCTCTTTAAAGGTCGGTGGGTGCTGAATGACGATGCCGTCCATGCGCGGCGCAAAGCCCTGCATATTCAGGTCGGCAGCGTTGACCAATGGCGTGCCGTCCATGCCGATCATCACGACGTTCGGATCGCGCAGCCCCGCGATGGTGCCATTGACCTGGCGGAACTGCTCTTCGCTCATTTTGGGCGCGCCGGGCTGCTCACTTTGTATGACAAAGCTCTGGTAGTCGTTGAGCAAATTATTGCGGATGCCCATGCCCCCGTTTTGGACGGCGGCGATGATGTTCAGCGTAAAGCCGTTGGGCAGCGCGATCGTGTCCTCGTCGAGGGCCAGCTTAAACGGGATGGCGGTGACCGTATCGGAGTCGGCGGCGGACTTATCGATCAGCACGATCTCGGCCGCGCGGAAATCGGTGGAGTAATTGACCGGTGCCCCGCCCTCGTCCATCCGCATTTGGCTTTCCTCCTGCAGCATGCTCGTGGTGAAGCCACTGACGATCAGCAACAGCACGCCGAGGTGCAACACGGCGATGCCGGACTTCTTCCAGCTCGCCTTGAAATAACGGAAATGCGAGCAGCTCAGGTTGATGAGCAACAGCGCCCCGAGTGTGAAACCACCCGGCAGCGGAAACGTGATATGCGCCAGGTCCGGATCGAACTGCTGCGAGGTGAAAACCTTGATCAGCGAGACCACTGGCGACATCACCACCCAACTCTCGAAGTAGAGCTTTTGCGTGTGGTTGATGCCCCACTGGACTTGGTCCAGCGTTCCGAAAAAGACCAGCACGATCGACAGCGCGAGCAGCGCCACCGTCAGCCCAAGGGAACTAAAAAAACGAAATACAGGATTCATCAGGGAGTCTCAGTGGCCGAGAAATCGACCGTTTCCAAAAAGGCGTCAAAGGGCACCAGTTGGCTTTCCACCAGCGCGGAGTCGCCTTGCATTTTAAAGAACCAGGTGGCACCGCCTCGCGGCAAAATGGCACCTAAAATCGATTGGCCATTCTGCCCGACCAAGTGGACGATGTGGCCGTGCCCGCCGGCAAAATCTTTGTGGGTGAGCGCGGGCTGTAGACCGGCGTTATCCACCGCGGGCAAGCCCAACTGCTGGCGCCAGCGGTTGACGTTGGCCAGATCACCGCCGACGTCGCCCGGGAAGACCGTGATGGATACATCCGCCGAGCCACCTGCGCCGACGACGTCCCACGAGCCCTTTCGGACGGAGCCGGGGTCCTTCGCCTGCCAGTCGGCGGGCGCTTGCCAGGCTGGCGTTTGAAAACCGCTCACCTGCGCGACCATGCCAGGGGTCGCAGTCATCGAGCCACCGCCCGCCATGGGGCCGCTCATCATCGGGCCCGTCGCACCGCCAGGGGCTGGTATCGTCGGTGAATCCGCGGGCGCGCCAGCCGCCATCGTTGGGCGCGCGGCCGTTTGCTCCTTGGGGATCGTGTAAGTCTTGACCTCGGGTTTCGGCTTGCAGGCGGTTACCCCCATCGCCGCGATGAGAATAAGAATTACTATTGATAAGCGCTCCATCTAAGCCGCCCAAGGTTTGCCCACCCAGGTCAAAGGTCAAGGCGAACCGGACGAATTCGTCGACGCGCGGACTTTTCATCAGCATGAGTAATCGCAGTAATAATCGCCGCTGCTAGGGGGAACTCTAACTCTATAGGAACGCGGAGCTAGCCAGCAACCTCCTCCACCGCCAAGCCAAAGACTTCCTCGGCGAGGTGGACCATGTCGCGGAAAACGCCATCGGTGGGCGGGTCGTTGGCCTCCAGCTCCTCCACCGAGTGGCTGCCCGTGGCAACGACATAGGTGCGCATGCCACCAGCCTTGCCCGCCAGCACGTCAAACGGCGAATCGCCGATCATGATCGAAGTGGCCGGGTCGGCGTCCATCTGCTCTAGCGCGTATTGGCTAAACTCCGGCTCCGGCTTGCGCCAGGGCGTGTCGTAGGTGCCAATCGTCTTTTTCAAATAGGCATCGTAGCCAAGATGGGCCATAATCTTGCGCGAGCTCGGGCCATGCTTGTTGGTGAACACCGCGCATTGCACGCCCTGCTCGTGCAGCTGATGCAAGAGCGACTCTACGCCCGGCAGCGGATGCAAATCCTCGAGCATGATCTCCTCAAAGCGTTCACGGAAAAGCGTCTCGCCCTCCTCCGCGCGATCGACGCCCACGAGCTTCCCCATGGTGATCCGCACTGAGCCGCCCACCGTCGCGCGCACCTTATCATAGCTGACTGGCGGCAGCCCCATCTTACCCACCGCATACTCGTAGCAGCGGTAAATGCACGTAAAGTGGTCGATCAGCGTGCCGTCCAAATCGAAGAAAACCGTTTTTACATCGGATCGCATGGGAAACCTAAAGCAAGGCCCGCGCCTTAAGGCAAGGCTGGGGAAAATTCGTTACCAGAGCTTTAAACTTCCTCCACCACGACGGGATTCGTCAACTGCCCGATTTTTTCGATTTCCACGGTGCACTCGTCGCCGGGCTGGAGCCAGCGGTAAGGGTCGCGGCCCATGCCAACGCCCGCCGGCGTGCCCGTGAGGATTACGGTGCCGGGGAGCAAAGTCGTGCTGCCGCTGAGGAATTCGATCAGCGTCGGCACGTCGAAGATCATGTCGGCCGTGTTGGAATTTTGCAGTTGCTCGCCATTAATCGTCGTCGAGATTTGCAAGGCGTTGGGGTCGCCGAGTTCGTCGGGCGTGACCAGCACCGGGCCGAGCGGACAAAAGCTGTCGAAGGTTTTGCCACGGCACCACTGGCCGCCACCGCCGTGTTTTTGCCAATCGCGCGCAGAAACGTCGTTCGCGCAGGTATAGCCCAGCACGTAGCGCAGCGCATCGGCCTTTTGAACATTCTTTGCGGCCTTGCCAATGACCACCGCGAGCTCGCACTCGTAGTCGACCTTGGTGCTCTTAAGGTGGCGCGGCAGAACGATCGGCGCGCCGGGGTCGTTCGCGGCGTTGATCCCCTTCATGAAAAGGACCGGGTGCTCCGGTATCTGGGCACCGGTCTCCTCAGCGTGGGCGCGGTAATTCAGACCAATGCAAAAAATACCTGTCGGCGCAACCGGAGCCAGGATGTCGCCACTGACGGCCTCACCGGAGACCTCGAAGTCCCCATAAATGTCGCCCTCTAGCTTGAGGATCGACCCGCCATCTTGCAACGCGCCGTAAACAACGCGATTTCCCTGGGTGCGCACGCGAACGATTTTCATACACTAGACCTAGCGCGATCCGGCGCGCCGGAGCAACGTAATTCAGACAACGACCACAATACAAAAAGGTAGCGCGGATCGTCCCCGATCCGCAAGCAGCGGCAATCAAGATCATCAGTTCGAGCGCGCGCATGGGCGAAACCAGGCATAACTCGAACCTTCGCTCTGCCCCTCAGTCCTTGCGGATCGGGGACGATCCGCGCCACCTTATTCGCGGGCCAACTCCCTGCCCCACCGCCATTTGCCCAATGGGCAAATCAATCGGTCCAGCGGTACGCTGGCTGGGCTATTTGCCGATGAAGTGCTGCCACTCGGGCTCGGGGTCCTGCTCGTCGACGAGGCTTACGAACGGACGCCATTTGGGCCGGGCGGGCTTCTTGAGCAGGCGCATGCCAGCCTGGTGCGGCATCCGGTTCGCCTTCTGCGTATTGCAGCGAATGCAGGAGGTCACGATGTTTTCCCAGGTCGTGCGGCCGCCTTGGTCACGCGGGATGACGTGGTCGAGGTTGAGGTCGCGCTCGTGGTAATTGTGGCCGCAGTATTGGCAGACATGGTCGTCACGCTCAAAGATGTTGCGGCGGTTAAACTTTACTTCCTTGCTGGGCACGCGGTCGTATTCACGCAGCAACATCACCGACGGTATGCGCAGGCGCATTTTGACGGTGTGAATTGCGTCAAACTCCGACTCCGGCGGATTGTCCAGGGAGAACTCGATCCATTGCGCGGCGTCGAGCATTTGGAAGTTGCCGCTGGTGTTGTCCAGCGCTTGCGCATGCTCCTGCATGAGCAATGAAAATGCCCGCCGAACGCCAACGATGTTGACCGGCTGCCAGAGGCGGTTCAAGACCAGCACTCGCTTCGATGGAAAGTTCTCCGACATGGGCTGACCGAGAGTTATTCACAAGTTGTGAACAAGTCAAAGAGAAAAGATTTCAAAAAACGCTTTGCGACGCAAAGTGCGCCAGCAAAAGCGGAAGCCGCAAATTATGCGGCCAGGCTCACCCCGAGCAAGCCCAGAATGAAAATGGCCACAACGAACAATACGATCTGCGCCACCAGCGCCAGCGCGTAGATCTGCACGCCCTTGCCAAAAGTAACGCCGTAGACCCACCCGATGATCGCGCCGTTGATGATCAGGCTGATCAGCATGCCGACGATGTTCCCCACGACGGGCACGATCGAGCCGCCCCCGCCGAGCAAGCCCAGCACGAACCAGCTGATGATCATCGCGATCAGCGCCCGGCCGATGGTGTTCTCCTTTTTCGGAATCCCCGCCCAGCTCGCGCCCAGGCGCAGGCAAAGCGTAATCGCCCACAGGGCGACGAGGAACAGCACAACCATCATGAGCAAACCGAGAATTTCCATAATCCAAGGAATAAATTTTCGCGATCAATTGTCCAAGACAGAATTGCAAAATTAACCAATGGCCCTATCGATCAATTCTACAATGACGCTCACTTCCCTAATTCGGCTCACACCTTTGCTGATCCTTCCCACGCTGGCTCAAGCCGATCTGGCCTCCGATATCTACGACATCGCTGCGGCTCATCAGGATGCCCAGGGCGTGCCCGGCATGATCGTCGGCGTCTGGCAGGGCGATTCAGCGATCACCACCTTTGCGCGTGGCGTGGGCAACCTCGACACCAGTGCGCCAATCACCACCAGTGACCACACCCGCATCGGCAGCGTCACCAAGTCGTTCACCGTCACCCGTCTGCTGCAGTTGGTGGATAACGGGCAGGTCAGTCTGGACGACCCGATCAGCAAATATTTGCCGACCATTGAAAACGGCAGCGCCACGCTACGCCAGCTCGCCAACATGACCAGCGGCATCTACAACTACACGGCAGACGGTGCCTTCGTAAACGAGCTCTTTAATGACCTCACCCGCGAGTGGGCTCCGCAGGAGCTGGTCGATGTCGCCGATCGCAACGGGGCCAACTTCGCCCCCGGCGCACAGTGGCAGTATTCCAACACGAACACCGTCGCCCTGGGCATGGTCATCGAGCAGGTCACGGGCAACACACTCGCACATGAAATCAACACCAACGTCCTGGCCCCGCTCGGCCTGGACAACACCCTTTACCCGGTCACGGTCGACATTCCCGATCCGTTTTCGCGCGGCTACGGCGTGTTCGACTCGGAGGTTGGCTACGAGGACATTACCACGTCCAGCCCGAGCTCATCCGCCGGCTCCGGCGCTATGGTTGCCGACATGGAGGATCTCCGCATCTGGGCCGAGGCCCTCGCCTACGGCACGCTGCTCTCACCCGAGATTCAGGCCGAGCGCCTGCAAATGATCGACCTATCCGGTGGCGGCGACGGCCCCGAGTATGACGCCTACGGCCTCGGCATTGGCGAGATCGACGGCTTCCTGGGCCACACCGGCGACTACCTTGGCTATCAGGCACTGGCCCTTTACGACAAAGACACCGACCAAACCGTCGTCATTTTAACAAACCTGCTCTCCGGCGAGCACATCCCCACGGACATCTTCCGCGACATCGCCCCCCTGCTCATCCCTGAGCCGGCACACTACGCACTGATGTTTGGCGGCGTGCTGCTGGGCGCGTTGGTTTGGCGGCGACGCGGAAGATAGCGGTGGATAGCGGAACGTTAGCGGTGGATAGCAGATCGCGACGGAGCGTTAGCGGAGGCGGATCGCGAATTTCCACATTCGCTTATACACCATCTGAAATTTACGCTCTGGAGTGGCCTTCGATTCGCATGGCTGGATGACGAAACTATTTTAATAGATGGTTTATAAGCGAATGTGGAAATTCGCGATCCGCCATCCGACGTCATCCCTCGCTGGCTAGTAGCTACGCCCTTCCCGCTTTTCGAAGTAGTTGATGAACGCGCGGTTAAGCACGCCATAACCGCCAGGAGTCGGGTAATTGCCGGTGAAATACCAGTCGCCGTGGTTGTTCGGGCAGCTCGCGTGGAGGTTCTCAATGGTCTGGTAAATCACCTTCACTTCGCCGTTCCAGTCGCCATTAGGCGGGGAGACCAACTCGGCGATCTTGGCGGAAATTTGCTCGGGCGTGAAGTGGTCGTAGAGGCGCTTCACGTGGTTGACCATTTGCTCGACGGGCTTGTCGGCCTGGGCGCGGCAGTCGCGGTAAACTTCGTTAATCAACTCCGTCGCGCCAGACTCCTTGAGCAGCGCGATGGTGGCCTGGAAGGCGATAAACTTGCCCATCTCGGACATGTCGATGCCGTAGCAGTCCGGGTAGCGAATCTGCGGTGCCGTGGAGGCAATGACAATCGACTTCGGCTCGGTGCGCGAAAGGATGCGCAGGATGGAGCGCTTGAGCGTGGTGCCGCGAACGATGGAGTCATCAATGCAGACCAAGTGGTCGACGCCGCTTTCGATCTGCCCGTAGGTGATGTCGTAAACGTGCGAGGCCAGCTGGATGCGGTTGGACTCCTGGCTGATGAATGTGCGGATCTTGATGTCCTTATGGGCGATTTTTTCGCCACGCGGCCAGTTGCCCATGATGAGCTCGTCCAGCAGGGCTTCGTTGAACTCACCCTTGGCGTGAGCGGCGAGGAGCTGCCTTTTCACCTGCTCGCGACGCTGCACACGGAGCTCGTCCATGAGGCCATAGTAGGCCGTCTCGGCGGTGTTCGGGATGAAGCTAAACACGCTGTGCCCGAAGTCGCCGTCGATGGCGTCAATGATCTGGCCAGCCAACGCACCACCCAGGGCCTTGCGCTCGCGGTAGATTTCCGGGTCGTTACCACGGGAGAAATAGATGCGCTCAAAGGAGCACGGAGCCGGATCGGGCGCGGGTTCACGGACCTGGCCGATGTGGAGCGAGCCGTTGGCCTTGACCACGACTGCGCTGCCGGGCGCGATCTCCTTCACATCTCCCTCATGCTGGTCAAAGATCGTCATCAGCGCCACGCGCTCGGAGGCGAAGGCGACGACGTCTTCGTTGGCAAAATAGTAAGCCGGGCGGATGCCCAGCGGGTCACGGGTGACAAAGCAGTCGCCGTTGCCGACGAGGCCTGCCAGCGTGTAACCGCCGTCCCAGTCGTGCGAGGCGTCGGCGAGGATATTGACCAGGTCCATGCGCTCGCTGATGATACCCGCAATCTGATCGCTGGGCACACCACTGTCGCGCAACTCGTGGTAAAGGCGCTGGTGCTCTTCGTCGAGATGATAGCCGATCTCTTCGAGGACGGTTTGGGTATCGGTGTTGAAGATCGGATGCGCGCCGCGGGCGATCAGCTTCGCATTGAGGTCTTCAACGTTGGTCATGTTGAAGTTACCTGCGAGCATGAGGTTGCGCGTCGGCCAGGGGCTACGGCGGAAGTATGGCTGGCAGACGCTCTTGTCGTAGCCGCCGGAGGTGCCGTAGCGCAGGTGGCCCATCAGGACCTCTCCGCCGAAGGGAAAGTTCTTCTTAAAGGTCTCGGGGAATTCCGGGAAGATCGTGCTGTTGAGCTGCTTATTGTAGCCCTTCATGATCTTCTTCACCACGTTGGCGATTGGGTTGCGGCCGTTGTCGCGCTCGCGCTCCATGAACTGCTCACCGGGGGGCATGTTCAGCTTCACGCAGCCGATGCCGGCGCCGTCCTGCCCTCGGTTGTGTTGCTTTTCCATCAGCAAAAATAGCTTCTGGAAACCGTAAAGAAGGTCGTCGTATTGGTCGCGATAATAACTCAACGGCTTGAGCAGCCGAACGATCGCAATGCCGCACTCATGCTTAATTTGGTCGCTCATCAGGGAAAGCCTCTGGTAGTAAAGGCCGCAAATCGCAGAAAGCCAGCACGAATTCACGCGCATGTAACAACGTAACGAAACTCGTTTGATCGCCCCGCGCTGGAGCCAGCTTACCGCCTTGGATTCGGGTTTTCAACGGTGGGAAATGGACAGTGAAATTTCTCTATCGGCGGTTATTGCGCTGCTTTAAGTAAAGCGGCAGCAAGGTCTGCTCGATATAGGCGAACGCGGCCTGCAGGCCCTCGTTACGGTAAATGTCGCCAATGCCAGCCTCGACCTTGGTGGGCTCGCCCACGCAACCCAGGAAGTCGTTGGCAGTCATGCGGATAAATTCCTCGGAGCGGTCGGCGGGTTTAATGTCCTCGCGGGCGAGAATCCACTCCCGCGCATAAAGCGCGAGCACGGCGTCTCCCACCCAGGCGCGAGCGCGGAGGTCGGCAATGTCGTCGTTTGGCGGCATAATGGCCGGGATTTAACAAGAAGATCGGGAAGAACGGGAAGCCAAAACCGACGTATTTTTTTTGAACAGAAGAGAGCAAAGCTAGCAAGACGGTGGATTTCACGCAAAGACCCAGAGACCCAAAGTATATAAACAAAAAAATCTTTGGGTCTCTGGGTCTTTGCGTGAGTTTAAAATGTTTGCCCTACGCTTTGCTTTCTTTGCTGCCTTCTGTTAAAAGTACGTCCCTACCCTCAGTCATTCGATCCGGAGTCGGCAAACGTAAGGGAGGGAAAGACCTCTTTCTGCATATCCAGGTCATCGCCGACGACGTCCGTCACCGAGATCACGTAAAGGTAATCGCCGACCAGAAAAAAGCGCGCCTCACCGTCGTAGCCGGGCTTGCCGTCCATGGGCGGGGTTTGAAACATCAGCTTCATACCGGTTTGTCCGCCGTTGGTGACGCTCTCCCACGAAAGCTGTTTGCCAAAGGCGCCGGCGAGAAATTTTCCCTTGGCGTTGCCGAAGATGGTGTCCTTGCCAGCAAAGAAGAGCGCGGCACCGGGCAGGTCGGAGCAGTCGACAGTCACGTTGCCGTCTTCGGGCACATTGACCTTGTAAATTTTGCTGGTGACGTCGCCCACGATCGAGCTGTCGCTCTTGGTGGTGACGGTAGGCTTGCCCGGCATTTTAATGGTGAGTTTGCCATCGTTGACGGACACCGTTTGCCAGTCGCGATCGACGGCGTGAGCGGCAGAAACAAGGAACAGGCAGGCTATGGCGGTGGCAAAGAACTTCATAAGACAGACTATAATCACGAATTACCAAATGATCAATCGTAAAGCCCGCATTGACATGGTATTGTGCATGAATGAAACTTTACATTAACGCCAACCCCACTAAGGATTAATTCCGTGATCATATCCCAGGCCGAACTCGATTCCGTCATTACCGCCCGGCACGATGCGCCCCACGACGTCTTGGGCCTGCACGTCGTTAAGCAAGGCGGCAAGAAAACGCTAATCGCCCGCACCTTTCAGCCCGAGGCTGTCACCTGCGACATCGTCGATGTGCAGACCGATGAACGCTTCCGCCTGAAAAAGCTCTGCCGCGACGGCCTCTTCGAGGGCATAATCGATGGGCGCACCGAGTCCTTCGACTACCGCATCCGCATGGAAAACGCCAATGGCGAGATTTTCCAAATCTGGGACCCCTACTGCTTCCTGCCCACCCTCAGCGAGGACGACGCCTTTCTCTTCGGCCAGGGCAACCATCACCACATTTATCAAAAGCTTGGCTCCCACATTAAACACTACGACGGCGTGCAGGGCACTTCGTTTGCCGTGTGGGCACCCAGCGCCAAGCGCGTCTCCGTAGTCGGCGAGTTTAACCACTGGGACGGCCGACGCCACCCGATGCGACGCCTCGGCAGCTCCGGCGTGTGGGAGCTCTTCCTGCCCGGCATCGGTGTAGGCACGAAATACAAATACGAACTCATCGGTGCCGACGGCAGCCACCGCCTCAAGAGCGACCCCTACGGCGAATATTTTGAATCTCCTCCGCACAACGCCTCCATCGTGTGGGACGTCAACGACTTCGAGTGGAAAGACAACGAGTGGATGAACCAGCGCGCCGGTCGCGACTGGAAGACGCAGCCAATCTCCGTGTATGAAGTCCACCTGGGCTCATGGCGACGCGTGCCGGAGGACGGCAACCGCCCGCTCAACTACCGTGAAATGGCGGCCGATCTGACCCGCTATGTGCTCGAAATGGGCTTCACCCACGTCGAGTTCATGCCGCTGGCCGAGCACCCCTTCGACGGTTCCTGGGGCTACCAGGTAACGGGCTTTTTTGCGCCGACCCACCGTTTTGGTGCGCCGCAGGACTTCATGTATCTCGTCGATTACCTGCACCGCCACGGCATCGGCGTGCTCATCGACTGGGTCCCCGCGCACTTCCCCAAAGACGCCTTTGCCCTGGCGCAGTTTGACGGCACCTGCCTTTACGAACACGAGGACCCGCGCCTCGGCGAGCACATGGACTGGGGCACGCTCATTTTTAACTACAGCCGCCACGAAGTGCGCAACTTCCTGATTGGCAGCGCCTTGGCGTGGTGTGAGCGTTTTCACATCGACGGCCTGCGCGTGGACGCCGTCGCCTCCATGCTTTACCTGGACTACTCCCGCGAGGAGGGCGAATGGATTCCCAACGAATACGGTGGTAACGAAAACATCGGTGCCATCGAATTTCTGCGGCAGGTCAATGACCTCGTCCACCAATACCACCCGGGCGTGCTGATGATCGCCGAAGAATCGACCTCCTTTGGCGGCGTGACTAAGCCCACCAAGGACGGCGGTCTCGGCTTCGACCTCAAGTGGAACATGGGCTGGATGCACGACACCCTCCAATACCTTTCCCACGAGCCCATCCACCGCAAATACCACCATGGCGAGCTGACCTTCGGCATGCTCTACCAGTATTCCGAGCAGTTCATCACGGTGTTCAGCCACGATGAGGTCGTCCACGGCAAGGGCTCCATGATCATCAAGATGGGTGCCGGGTTCGAGATGGCCAAGAAGGCCGCCGACCTGCGCTGCCTTTACACCTGGATGTGGCTCTGGCCCGGCAAAAAGTGCCTCTTCATGGGCTGTGAGTTTGGGCAATCCAGCGAGTGGAAATACGACGGCCAGCTCCAGTGGGAGCTCCTGCAATACATGGACCACGAGGGCGTTAAGCTGCTCGTGCGCGACCTCAACGCGCTCTACCACAAGTATCCCAGCCTCGCCGCGCATGACCTCGACCCCGCTGGCTTTGAGTGGGTCAATGGCGACGGCTACTGGGAAGAGTCCCTCTCGATTTTTCTCCGACGCAGCGGCAAGGCGCAGGATACGTTTGTCGTCATCGCAAACTTCACGCCCGTGCACCGTGATCGCTTCCGCTTCGGCGTCCCCTTCGACGGCCACTGGAAGGAAGTTATCAACAGCAATGCAGACGTTTACGGCGGCGAAGGCTCCGGCAACGGCGGCGGCGTCAACTCCACCCCCGGCGAATACGACGGCCAGGAACACAGCATCGAAGTCGTCCTCCCCGGCCACTCGGTGCTCGTGTTCAAATACGAGGGGAAGTGAGCTCGGCGCAGAAGCTTGCCTGCTGGGCGTTCTTTTGGCTGATATCGGCGACGCTCGCCCATGCCTGGGTGGATTTCCGCGAATGGACTGACCAGCAAGGACGGACCATGCAAGCGCGCTACGTCGAAATGCGCGGTGAAAACGTCTATTTAAAACGCGATGATGGCCGCTACTTCGAATTCCCCCTCGCGGACCTGTCCTCGACCGATCAAATTTACGTCCAAGAACAGCTCAAGGCGGCGAATCCGCAACCCGATGCTAACCAGTGGGCGGAGTTTCGCTACACGAATAAGACAGACACCGGAATCGCAACGCACATCGTTGGTCGCTATCGAGAAGAGGGCAAATATCTCGAGATAGAAATCTCCCGCATGAGCGTTAACATCCCCAAAGGCCTTGTCGACAGCCACCAAGTTAACATGGGCCGCTGCTACCCCATAGTCATCCAGCCGGATAATCGCGATGGACGCGATTGGTGGCGCGGTCGCTCCATCGAAACGCGAGATAGCGACGGCAGCTTGGCATTTGAAGCCGCTGAGTTGATAGATAAGCGTTACTACCAACTGACAACCCCGTCAGACATCCAATCGTTTAAAATCTACGTCTCTCCCTGGGCGCGCAAACCACAAGAGGACAAACTTCTGCTCTGCATGTACGTAAATCCGCACTACGCCCAAGACCGCCACATCCAATACTACTTTCCACTCACCGAAATCGAATTCGCTCCTGAAGTGGCTGAGTAGAAATACGCCCAATCGAACTCAAATAACATGCCCGGCGTTTGGGCAATCACCGCCAAATGATTGGCTAAACAACAGCGTCATGTTTGGGCCGCACATCTGCTGTAATTGAGTCAAGATATCCCCTAGCGTGGACTTCACCACCAGGGCTGCGCGGATGAAAAACATAACCCGGTGTTGTCGAAACACCGGGTTATGCTTTTCCGAAAAAGATGGAGGTCGCTTTTCGGCTTACGCGCGCTTGCGGCGACGGGCAACCATGGCAACAGCCAGCACGCCGAGTCCAAGAATGCCGGCGTAGGTGGCGGGCTCGGGGACCAGCGCGGACGCATACCCCTGGAACACGCCATCAGTCGCATTCGGAGAGGTGCCATTGGTGCCGAGGTAAATGCCGGTTACGCCGTCGATAAACATCGAGTTAGTCAGCCCATGCGGTACATTAAACGTGACTTCGCCACTGCCGGATGCCGCTTCGCCGTCCTGAATGTAATTGACGAAGCGCAATTGCAAAGGCTTGTCATAGACAGCGGAAGGAAAGCCAACGTAAGACGTATTGACGCCATTGGTGTTGCCGATGCGCGCATCACCGGTGATGTCGATGTAAGATGCCTGAACCGGGCCTGTGATATCGATAAAGATGATATAGCCCTCGTTCTCGGGTTGCCCGGCGGGGGCCACCGTCGTGCCCGATAATTCGTAAGCGAGCGTCGTCGGCCCAGTTACGTCAAATTGAATCGAGAGGGATGCTTGCGCAGTAGTGATCGTCGCAGCAGTTAACAAAACCGGTAGTAGCTTTATCATGTGCACCAATAAATATCATTCGTTAAAATACTGGCAAGCCGTTTGTTATGCGATTTGCAGAGATTTCTCGACCAACTCCTAAATTTCTTCCTGCTGCGATATGCTTGCCCACAATTGGCCGCTTACCGACATCGATTCACTCTCGCACAATCAAGATTTCGAATGCCCAAACAATGCCTAAAATTTGGGCATACCCTTCATGCCGATCATTCGCTTAAATTTGGCATGCAGGCTCGGCGGCATCACCCTCTCCAGCACACTGACCACATACCAGGGGAGCGTGAAGGCCAACGTCACGAAAAAGGACTTTAAAAAGCGGACGTAAGCGCCCACACCCCTCAGCGCAAAGCAACCATTGCGATCAATAATTAGCCGTCGGACTTCGTTTGGAAGTGGGGAAAATTGAAAATACTCATGCCGCTTGCTGTGGATAAAGTGGAAGTAGGCAATTTCCTTGAACGAGAAAACATCCACCAGACGACCCTGAGACCAGGAGATGAGAAAACGCGGCCTGCCGGACCACCAGATCATCGCATCTTCGCGGATAATGTCCCGCTCATAGAAGCGCAGATTCTGCCTGGCGTGCTCCGCTTTGACGTGGTCGGAAAAGTCTCCCTCGTCAAACTTCCGGTAGTCCGGGAGCAGGAATTTCTGTTTGTAAATTGTGCACTCGCGAAAGAGCCGGTTGAACCGCGTTTCATTGCGCAGGATGGTGCAGTGCCCGGCCACCAAATGGGTGCACGCGGTCAGGACGTCGTGGCGATTCAGGATATTCGGCGTAAAGAAATCGCCGAGATTGCCCAGAATGATGTCCAAATCCGTGTATCCCCAAAACTCGTAATCGCGCAGGTGCTCGGCGAATATTTCGCCATAGGCCGGCTTGATATCGCAGAGCTTGTAGGCCGAAGATAACGTAAATTCCGGCAGAATGCGCTCTTGGATCAACCGCTCCACTTCATTCTGATCAATGCTGCTTACGATGACATTCGCTGGCAACTCCCGGTCGATTGGGCAGTCGGTAAATATCCGCCAGTGGAATTGCGGATTCTGCTGACAGGAGAGCAGAAAATAGTCAATCCAGCGCGGCCATTGGCCAAAGAAGACGATCACGAAGCACACCCGGGCCTCACCGGGCTGAACACGCGGCTCAGGTGCGGTGCTGGTCAACGTAGCGCAGCGGGAGTCATCCATCAGCGTGCCACCCTAGCCGAAAGCAGCAATCCGTTACAAGCTGGCTTTTACCCAATTTTTAGTGCGGCCGCTTGTATCGTATTTTCTTCATGGCGGCCAAATACGAAAAAACTGTTAAAAGCCCCAGGGCGAACCTAGATACGCTTGCCGCATATTTCTAAATAAATATATGTAGAAACCAATGTTACTACTACGGAAGGCAATGCTACTGCCAGTGCTCGGCATGTGTGCGTTGGGGGAATCGTCGGCAGCGGCCATTGATATTTCCCTGTCGGGTAACGAAGTTACCGTAACCCTGGAGAACCAATCTGATTACTACTACGGCCTCCAGTTCAGCGAGGCACTCGGCGAGTTTGAGACGATCGACATGGCACTGGGCAGCCCAGCACCGGTCTTCGTCATGGACCGCGCGGGCGTCGACGCTGACTGGTTTTTCCGTGGCCTGCCCATCAGCATCTTTGCCCCGCAAGACACCGATGGCGACGGCATGGACGACGTTTACGAGTTGCTCCGCCCCTACCTGAACCCGCTCGACCCCGCCGACGCCCTGGAGGAAAGCCCGCTCTTTGCCGGCATGACCAATCTCGAGGCCTACATCCTACTTTACGGCCTGGACGACGATTTGATCCCGCAGTTTTACTCGCGCGAAGTCAGCCTGATGAATTTCGGCGCGCCCTACTCGGCCTACTACTCACTGTCGCGGGAGTATTCGCTGTTTAACTTTGGCGCGGGCGACCTATCCGTCTTCAGTCGCGAGCAATCTATTTTTAACGGCGGCCAGCCCGCCATCGCCGGATACCCGCAGGTCTATTCGCGCGAAGTGAGCCTGTTTAACGTCAACGAACCGCCTTTTACCACGGAAGCGCTCAGCCACGAGGTATCGATTTTCAATGGCGAACGCCCGGCCATCCTCGGCTACCCGCAAGTCATTTCGCGCGAGGTCAGCATCTATAACGCCGGTGCGCCGTTCTACTCCGTCGAGACCGTCTCGCACGAGGTATCCATTTACAACGACATCCCGGAATCCTAAACCAACCATGAAAGCAACGCTAAGCACTGCTCTACTCTTCACCTGTCTGGCCGGTAGCGCCCAGGCAATCACCGTGCCATCCGACGGCACGGACGGCGCACTCACGCCCACGTCCGACATCGTGATCGACCTCTCCCTGGCCACCAACGCCACCTGGGACACCCCCAACTCCGGCAACGCGGGCAACGGCGTTTACGACTCCGAGCAATGGGCCGTCGTCTTTAAATACACCTCGGTCGACATCCCCGAGGATGTGACCGTGAGCTTCGCCAACCACCCGACCAAGGCACCCGTCGTCTGGCTCGTCGAAGGCGATGTCACCATCAGCGGCACGCTCGACCTGACCGGTGATGACGGCACCACCGACTCCATTGGCCGGCTAACGCCTACCAAGGCGGGCCCCGGCGGTTTCCGCGGCGGTGCCTTCGGCCCCGAGGGCAACGGCTTTGGCTACGGCCCCGGTGGCGCTGGCACTGCCAGCAAGGGCACCTACGGCCAGACTTACGGCAACCCGCAGATCATCCCGCTCATCGGCGGCTCCGGCGGCGGCATGGACGGATTTTATAACTTAACCGGCGGCGGAGGCGGCGGTGCCATCTTGATCGCCACCCCGGGCACAATCACCATTGATGGCCTGATCAATGCCGACGGTGGCGGCTCTCCAAGCGATGGCAGCAGACGCAACAACGGCAGTGGCGGCGCGATTCGCCTGATTGCCGACGAGGTAGCCGGCATTGGCAGCCTCAGCGCGGTCTCTCCGGGCAACTCCGATGGCTACGGCCGCCTTCGCATCGAGGCCAACACCTTGGACACCGGCATCCAGCTCGCGCCGGATACTGTCGCGATTGCCCCGCTGGAGTTTCCCATCATCTGGCCCGCCAGTGACGCCCCCAAGGTCATCGTGACGAGCATCGACGGTGCCGCCGCGCCCAGCGACCCGGAGTCCCCCCTGCAAGCGAGCGCCGACGTGAGCATCGAGAACAACGGCCCAGTCCAGGTGGCGCTGCAAACGGTGGATTTCCCCATTTCCGGCGTCGTGCAAGTCCGTGTGGTACACAAATACGGTGCCGCCAGCTGGGTCGACGCCACTTATGTCTCGGGCGATTTCTCCAGCGCGGTGTGGGTGGCCAATATCACCTTCAGCCCCGGCTTTAGCGCCGTGCAGGCCCGCGCCACCGTGCCTTGATTGCGGCACGAGCACCTTTTTCCCCAAGCGCTGCCAGACCCATCCTGGCAGCGTTTTTTGATCAAATTAGCCACGTTTGCACGCCCTCGACCGACGTAGAGGGCCATTTTTTTCTTTCCGCGGCTCGACTAAGCCGTAAGCCTAGATTGTTTTTCTGAAGCACCCATGGAACGCGACCCCACCCAGCGCATCGTCATCACCGGACTCGGCCTCACCTCGCCGAATGGCAACAGCCTGTCCGAATACCGCGCCAACCTGCTCGCCGGCAAGGCCCGTGTGCAGCGCATCCCTATGCGCTACATGGGCGAGGTTAACGCCGGCGTCTGCGACTACGACCCGCAGAAATACCAAAAGCGCAAGGAAGTCCGCAACGGCACTCGCGCCGGCTCCATCGCCATTTACTGTTCGCGCGAAGCGGTGGCAGACTCCGGCCTCGACTGGGACGACGTCGACAAGGCCCGCGTCGGCGTTTACATCGGCACCACTGAGCACGGTAACGTCGAGACCGAAAACGAGGTCTATAATATTTCGCAGTTCGACTACGACACCAAGTACTGGACGCATCACCACAACCCGCGCACCGTGGCCAACAACCCGGCGGGCGAGGTAACCATGAACATGGGCATCCACGGACCGCACTACACCATTGGCGCGGCTTGCGCGGCGGGCAACGCCGGCCTCATCCAGGGCGCGCAGATGCTCATGCTGGGCGAGGTCGACCTCGCACTGGCGGGCGGCGTCAGCGAGTCCATCCACACATTTGGCATTTTCGCAGGCTTCAAGAGCCAGGGCGCACTTGGCGAACACGAGGACCCCAACATGGCCTCCCGCCCGTTTGACAAATCCCGCAACGGTATCGTCGTCTCCGAAGGCGGCGCGGTGTATGTCCTTGAGCGCCTGAGTGATGCGCAAGCCCGCGGCGCGAATATCATTTGCGAAATCGTCGGCTGGCACATTAATTCCGATGCGACGGACGCCGTGTTGCCCAATCCCGAGCGTCAGGCCCAGTGCATGCGCGCCGCGATCAAACGCGCTGGCATCACCCCGCAGGACATCGATATCGTCAGCACGCACGCCACCGCCACACCGCTCGGCGACATCCAGGAGATCAAGGCCGTGCGCGAGGTATTTGCCGACTGCCCAACGACTTACGTAAACAACACGAAGAGCTTTATCGGGCACGCTATGGGTGCCGCCGGAGCGCTTGAACTGGCAGGCAATTTGCCCAGCTTCAACGACAACCAAGTCCATCCCACGATTAACGTAACCGATCTGGACCCGGAGTGTGCGATGGACAACCTCGTCCTCAACGAGCCAAAATCCGTTGAAAAGGTTGACACAATCCTGAACAACTCTTTCGGTATGCTCGGAATTAATTCTGCCTTGATTGTAAAGCGGTTCGTTGACTGATCCGCTACCATATATTAGTTTATCCATCCAATGACCAAAGACGACGTAAAGCAGATTGTGCTGGACATTATCGCCGAGATTGCGCCCGACGAGGACCTCAGCGACATCAAGCCCGAGGTACGCCTCCGCGACCAGCTCGATCTGGACTCCATGGATTTCCTCGATATCGTGATGGAGCTGCGCAAGCAGCATGGCATCGAAGTGCCGGAAGACGACTATCCCGAGCTGGCCTCGCTCGAGAGTTGCGGAAACTACCTTTTGCCCAAGTTTGAGGCCAAAGCCAGCGCCTAAACGCCGGCTATTCACCGCCCTGCCCGGGCAACCCCGCTTCTATGAATAGTGAGCTAAGTGGCGCGCACTACGATTGCCTCGTGATCGGTGCCGGTATGTCCGGCCTCGCTGCCGCCATACGGCTCGCCATGTTCGACAAGCGCGTCCTCATCGTGGAGCGCCATAATGCGCCGGGCGGCCTGAACTCATTTTACAGCATTGCTGGGCGCAAGTATGACGTGGGCCTCCACGCCATGACCAACTACGCCCCACCCGGGGCCAAGCGCCTGCCGTTGGTCAAAATCCTCCGCCAGCTGCGCCTCGATCGCGACCAGCTGGACCTCTCCGAGCAAAACGGCAGCCGCATCGTCATCCCCGGCTACTCGCTAAAGTTCAGCAACGACTTTGCCCTGTTCGAGAGCGAAGTCGCCCAAATTTTCCCGGAGCAGATCGACGGATTCCGCCGCCTGGTCGAACACCTGAAGGCCTTTAATGAAACCGCGCTCGACATCGAGGAGCAGTCCGCCGTCGCCGTATTACGGGAGTTCATCACGGACGACTCATTGGTCAACATGCTGATGATCCCCGTCTGCTACTACGGCAGTGCGCGGGAGAACGACCTCGATTTCTCGCAGTTCGTCATTCTGTTCAAGGCACTGTTCCTGGAGGGCTTTGCCCGACCGTTCGACGGCGTTCGCGTCATCATCCGCGCCCTCCTGGCCAAATACCGCGAGCTCGGCGGCGAACGCAAAATGAAGTGCGGCGTCCGCGAGATCATTACCGAAAACGGCCACGCCAGCCGCGTCATCCTCGACGACGGATCAGAGATCACCGCCGATAAAATCATCTCCTCCATCGGCTACGCCGAGACACTGCGCCTGTGCAGCGACCAGCCTGGCGACGCCGGGCGCGACAACACCGGTGCCCTCTCGTTCGTGGAGACGATTACCGTGCTCAAAAAGCAGCCGCACTCCCTCGGTTGGAACGACACCATCATCTTTTTCAACAACAGCGAGCACTTCGACTACCGCCGCCCCAAGGACCTCGTCGACGCCCGGAGCGGGGTCATTTGCTTCCCGAACAACTACCGCTACAGCGATGACCGCCAGCTCGAAGAGGGCTTTCTACGCGTCACCGCCCTGGCCAATTACGACCGCTGGGTCAGCCTCAACGACGAGGAATACGTGGACGCCAAAGATCAGTGGTATGAAACGCTGCAACGCCGCGCACTCGACTTTTTGCCGATGCCCCGCGTCCGCGACAAAGAGCACACCACGCCCCCCATGGTCGCCCACAAGGCCCAGGCCCGCCTCGTGCTCAACGAATACACCGTCGCCAAAGACATGTTTACCCCGCTGACGATTACGAAGTTCACCGGTCACCTGAGCGGCGCGGTGTACGGTGCCCCCAACAAGGTAAAAACCGGCCGCACCCACCTGGACAACCTCTTCCTCTGCGGCACCGACCAAGGCTTCTTGGGCATCACCGGTGCCATGCTCAGCGGTATCAGCATGGCGAATTTGCACGTGCTGGGAGCGGGTTAATCGCCCCCTTCAGCAATTTGGCGCGCTTCCTCTAGCTCGCTCTCCAGCCGAGAAATAATCTGCCGGTAGCCTTTACGCTCCTCATGCACTAGAGCCGATATTGGGTAAAAGATTAACGCCCCAATACCACCGCCAAGCAGGATGCCGCGAAGCAGGTTGGCATGCATCGTAGATCGCAGTTTCTCGAATTCATAAGCCCAGACATACGGTCCTATCAGCTCAAGCTCAGACTCTGTAAGTTCCTCAACATTAACCTCTGGTGGCACGTGACGATTCTCAAATGGCAGCAGCTTAATCCCCATATAAGCTAATGCGCCAAACATCAAAATCCCCGTAAAACCGGCGAACCACCATACCCAGTTTCTTCCGAGATACTTCTCGAACCACTTCTCACCGAACTTCGGTTTCAGCATCCAGCAAGCATAGCGCTCTTGCCAGGTAATCTTTTTGCACGGATTGATACCACTTTCGGCTTTCATGCCTTAATTCTGCTTCACATCAGAAGCAAAGTGAAGAGAAACCGACCGACTTACCCCCATTTTATTCCCCGGGCGTTGTTAATAAATAAACGTTGCCGCTCGGAACACGCAGTCTAATTTCGGCAGGCTTAAAAGTCGCTCCAAGCCACTCGGCGACAACCATTCGAAACCTTCGAACCTTCCAACATCCAAACCTTCGAACTTTTCGAACATCCAAACCTTCGAACTTTCCGAACCTTTCGAACGTTCCCACGCCTATGTTCCTCAAAGAAATCGTCATCAATGGATTTAAGAGCTTCGCTGACCGGACCGTCGTCCGGCTCGATCCAGGCGTGACGTGTATTGTAGGCCCCAATGGCTGCGGCAAAAGCAACATCGTCGATGCGTGCCGCTGGGTGCTGGGGGAACAAAGCGCCAAGGCCCTGCGCGGCTCGAAGATGCACGACGTCATCTTTCAGGGCACGGACAAGCGCAAGCCCCTGCCCTCCTGTGAAGTTTCGCTGACTTTTACCGACTGCGAGTCCGAGCTGGGCACGAATTTTAACGAGGTCGAAATCACCCGTAAGGTCGACCGTGATGGCGGCTCGGACTATTTTCTCAACGGCAAACGCTGCCGCCTGAAGGACATCCACAACCTGTTCATGGACACCGGCGTCGGCCGCGCGAGTTACTCCTTCATGATGCAGGGGCAAATCGACCAGATTCTGTCGTCCAACCCGCAGGAGCGCCGCACAATTTTCGAAGAAGCCGCCGGCATCACCAAATACAAAGCCGACCGTAAGGAAGCCCTCAACAAGCTGGCCCTCGTTGACCAGAATTTGGCCCGCGTCACCGACGTCATTGACGAGGTGAGCCGCAAGATCGGCTCACTGAAGCGCCAGGCGTCCAAGGCACTCCGCTACCAGCGCTTCAAGCACCGCCTGACCCACCTCGACCTCGCCTACAACGCCCACTTCTACGCTAAGCGCGGCGCGATTATTGCCGAGCTGTCGGAGAAAGCCAGCGGCCTCCGCGTGATCGTCGAGCAGGCCGATGAAAAGCTCAAGATGGAGGAAGGCTCACTGGAGCGCCGCCGCGGCGAACGCAAGGAGCTGACCACCACCCTGCAGGAGGCGCAACAGACCGTATTTGACCTCCGCAGCGAGAAGGAAAACGCCGAGTCCCAGGCCGAGTTTGCCACCATCCGCGAACGCGACGTCGCCGAACGCATCGAGAACCTGAAGGAGGAAGTCACCGGCCTCGAACGCCAGATCGAAGAGCTCGGTGCCAAGGCCCAAACCGCCGCCGAGAGCAAGGCCGAGGCCCAGGCATTGGTGGATTCCTCTGACGAAATTTTCCGCGGCAAAAACCAGGAATTCGAACGCATCCTGACGGAGCTCAACGGCCACGAGCGCACGCTCAGCCAGGCCAAGCAACAGCTGCTTGTCCGCGAAGGTGCCATCACCCGACTGCGCCAGCAGACGACCACGCTCGAAGTCGACCTCAAGAGTTTTCAGGTCAAGCACGCCGGCCTCGGCGACACCCTCCACGAGCTGAAGGACCAGAAGCAGGTGCTCGAACAGCGCGCGGAAGACATCGCCTCCGCCCAGGCCCGTCGCGAGCAGGAAGCAGCCGAAGCCGCAGAAGGCGTTGAGGCCGCCCGCGCCGAGACCCAGCGTCTGCGTGAGGAGTTCCGCAACCTGCAAAAAGACATTTCCGACTGCGACCGCGAGGTTGCCCGCGGCCAGGCCCAGCTCTCCACGCTGGAGGCGCTGCAACAGCGCTTCGAGGGCTTCTCCGCTGGTGCGAAAGCCATCCTGCAAGGCCAGCTCGGCGAGCTCGCGCCGAAGGATAAATTCCGCCCGCTGTCCGCCGTGGTGGAAGCCGATGACGCTTACACAACCGCGCTCGAAACGCTGCTCTCCAGCTCCGCCGAATCGATTTATTTAGACAACTACGACCTCGCCCTGCCGATCCTCCGCAAGCTCGAAGACGAACGCGTGGGCCGCGCGGTGTTACAGGTCGGCATCCGCACCGACATCTACGAAAACGAGTCGCTGCCCAGCTGGATCATTCCGGCAGAGAAAGTCATCAAGCCGAAGAAAGCGGAGTTTAAAGACCTCGTGCACGACTTTTTCCAGGGCTGTTTCTTCGTCGATACGCTCGACGATTTCCTCGAATACTGGAAGACCAACCCGGGCTTTAACTTCCTGTTTGTCGCGACGAAGAATAACGAACTCGTCGACCACCGAGGCCTCGTTTACGGCGGCTACAACAAGAAGGGCAAGGACGACAGTTTCCTCAAGCGCGAGCAGAATATCCGCAAGTTTAAGGCGCAGATCGAGATCGACAACGAGAAGCTCACGCAGCTCAACGAGCGCGCCCTGCAGCTCAATGCCGACATGGAAACGGCGGAGACCACCGTCGAAGAAAAGCGCGCGCGGCAGAACGAAATTGCCAGCGAACTCTCCAGCCTCAAGGCCGACGCCCGCTCCGTGCAGGCTAACCTGCAAGAGACTTCACAGAACGTCACCCGCCAGGAGCGCCAGCTCGCCGACCTCGAAGAAAGCCGCCTGACCGCTGAAGACCGCCTCAACAAAGCGCGCGAGGAAATGGCCGGTGCCGAGCAAGCCATTGAGGAAGGTAAGGCCGAGATTTCCCAGGCCGAGGAGTCCATCAAGCGCCTCATGAACGAGCGCGACGCCCACAAGGACGGCTTGGCCGAAGTCCGCCTCGACCTTGCCGAGAAGAAGCAGCGCCTCGAACTTTATGAGCAGGGCCTGCGCGATGCCGAGGCACAGCGCAACGAGATCAACACCCGCATCCTCCGCCGCCGGCAAGAGATCGACAACCTCACCGAGCAGCTCGCCTCGCTCAAGGCCGACATCATGGAAAACCGTGAGCGCGCCGCCGAGCTGGACAAAACGCTCGAATCGACCTCGACCAATTTAAACGGCCTGCGCCAGAAATCCGGTGAGCTGGAGCGCCAGATTGCCGAGCTGGAAAACCACTTGGGCCAGGCCCGCTCCCAGCAGCGCGAGCAGGAAACCCAGCTCAACCAATATGATGTGAAGCTCGCTGAAGAGCGTTCGCAGTCCAGCTTTTTGTCAGACAAGATCATGGCGGAATACGACCGCGAGATCGACGACATCGATTGGAAGCAGGAGCTCTGGAAGGCCGATGAGGAATTTGAGACCAAGGTCCAGCTCGACGAGCTCGATGAGGACGACGACGGCGAGCTGCGCCCCAAGGTGAAGAACGACCGCGGCGACCCGACCGAAGAAGACCTCGCCGCGATGGACGAGACCGACTGGCCCGAGCTCGACAAGGAGATTAAATACCTGCGCAGCCGTATCAACAGCCTCGGTGCCGTCAACCTCGTGGCCATCGAGGAATACGCCGACGAGCGCGAGCGCTACGACTTCCTCAAGACGCAAAGCGACGACCTCTGGAACTCCAAGGATGAGCTGCTGAAGGCCATCGACGAGATCAACGAAACCTCGCAAAAGCTCTTCCAGGACACCTTCGAGCAGATCCGCAAAAACTTCATTTTCACGTTCACGAAGCTCTTCAATGGCGGCCAGGCGGACCTCGCCCTCGTCGAGGCCGAGGACGTGCTCGACTCCGGCATCGAGATCACCGCGCGCCCTCCGGGCACCAAGCTGCGCAGCCTTTCGCTGCTCTCCGGTGGCCAGCGCACGATGACCGCCGTGGGCCTCCTGTTCGCGATCTACATGGTCAAGCCCAGCCCCTTCGCCGTGCTGGACGAGCTGGACGCGCCGCTGGACGACGTGAACATCGGCCGCTTCACCAGCATGGTGCAGGAGTTCGTGAAGTATTCGCAGTTCCTCATCGTCACGCACAACAAGCGCACCGTCTCCACAGCCAACGCGATCTACGGCGTCACGATGCAAGAGCGCGGCGTCACGAAGCTCGTCTCCATGCGCTTCAACAAGAAGGGCGGCGACCTCGTCACCGAAGACGACGACACCCCGATCGAGCTCGAGTCCGCCGGCGTGGTGGGCTAAGCCAAGGGAACG
The DNA here is from genome assembly GCF_027257155.1 of Cerasicoccus sp. TK19100. Taxonomy (NCBI): domain Bacteria; kingdom Pseudomonadati; phylum Verrucomicrobiota; class Opitutia; order Puniceicoccales; family Cerasicoccaceae; genus Cerasicoccus; species Cerasicoccus fimbriatus. The sequence goes on along the minus strand of NZ_JAPWDU010000006.1, from coordinate 428,009 downwards.
CCTCAGCAAGACCAGACTGGCACCTAACTTTCGCTTCATGTCGACCGATTACAACCAGATCGCCAAGCAATACGTGGAAGCCAAGCAGGACCCGTGGCGCTACATGATCGAGGAGCCTTCCTTCATCGGGCAGATTGGCGATGTGACGGGCTTGAAGGTCGTCGACCTCGCATGCGGCTCCGGGCACTACACGCGCAAGGTCATGGCGAGAGGGCCGGCCTCAATGCTGGGCGTGGATATTTCTGAAGAGCAGATCAAGCTCGCGCGCGCCGAAGAGCAACGCCAGCCGCTCGGCATCGATTACCAGGTTGCGGACGCCACCGCGGAGGGCCCGCAGCTCGACTACGATCTCGCCATGAGCGCCTACCTCCTGCCCTACACGCGCACCATCGACGAGCTCGATGCCTACTGCCGCGGCATTGCGCGCCACGTGAAGCCCGGCGGCCGTTTCGTGACGATCACGACGAACAACAATATCTACCACTACCCGCAGGATGTTTATGCGGAATACGGCTCGAAAATCGAACTGGAGGACGAGGCGCAAATCGGCGCCAAGATCGTCTTTGTGTTTCCTTCGAGCGATGGCGAATTCCGCATCGAAAACTATTACATCCCCAACGAGGAATACCGCGCCGCCCTCGAACGCGCCGGCTTTAAAGACGTCCAACTGATCAACCCCATTATCGACGAATCGCGCCTCGGTGAGTTCGCGCCCGGCTATTGGGATACCTTGCTGAAGCATCCCCTCGCGCTGGTGATCGACGCAGTTAGAGCCTAAAATCGTCGCTTTCTGCGCGCGAATGCTTGCGTCCGGGGCGGCGAATGGGCATAATAATTTCCATCATGCGCGCTTTAAAACATCCTCGCAGCCGCATCGCGCCAGACAGCTCTGGCGTCGCAATGAGCCGAGTAGGGCTCACTAAGTATCGGCGACCGTAGGTCCAAGCGTCGCCGACTGTTCAACGAAGCATCGCCGACGCTCAGCCGAAGTGTCGCCGACGCTTCAATAAAAACAGCTACCTGTGTTGCCCTGATATTCGGGCGTATGTTGGTCTAACACACGGGCGTATGTTGAGCACACGCTCGGTCGTAGTTCGGGCATACATGGAACTAGAGCACTTTTCATCTAACTTGGCCGAATCAGGTGGGGAAGAGATTGGAAGCAGCGCAAGGCGGCATTGATTGAGCGGGCTGGAAGCCCGTGATTGATATGCCAACGCCGCGACCTTCCAATCTGGCCCCAAGCCTGTAACCGAGCGTTTTTCCGCGTCAGCTTCGTTGGCTTTTCGCTCACGCACTTCCAGTGCGCTACGCTTAAGCCGCCTTGCTGGACACGAAAAATCACTGCGGCCTGATCGGCCAATTTAGATGAAAAATGCTCTAGAGTAGTTTACGGAACCATCTTGAACCTTGCAGCACCCTTACTTTGAATGGCAGAAAAGTTGAAGCGATCTTCACCCACTCTAATTAGCCATGCCCAAGCCCAAAGAATCTGATTGGAAACACTACTGCGCCATCGTCGACCCGCTGCGTGATCGATACCTAGCCAAGCGTAATGCCGAATTCGCCCGCCAGCTAACGGAGGCGGCAAAAAGCCCGACCGAGTGCTTCTGGAGCACGGTTGAGTCCATGGAGCGTGAGGCGAAAAAACTGGAGAACGCGCTCGGCCAACGTTCGCGTTCCTGCATGACTGAGAACCTCATTGGCATGTGCACCCTCGGCATGCTCACCGAGGAAGACCTGGACGGCTTCAGCGAAGGTCTCGTGAATTACCTCAAGCGCATCATTCACCAATTTAGCTAAAACTGATGATCTCACCCGAGATTGCCGTAGAATTCCTGACCCGCTACAAAGCCCTCCTATCAGAATTTAGCGAGAACCCTGCCTCATTAGAGGAATGGGTCGACGCGCGAGATGAGATGCACGCCCAGTTGCCAACGCTCAATCAAGCGGAATTGGCGGCATTCGAAGACGACGAGATGGTGGCGGCTATCATAAAAGCCGTGCGGGGACAGTTTTGCTATTTGAAAACCTATCGCGACCATGACGCGTTTCTCCACATGGAATCAGGCCAATGCTATGCGGCTCAGTCCCTGACGACTCCTCTGGAGGAAATGCTGGCATACGACAGTCTGGTGGAGACGTGTTTGATCCCATTTGCCGGGCACATGATATGCGATGGCCTGCTCAGGCCAACCTCCGTGCTCCTCGGCAAAAACTACAGCAAATCATTCCGCGCCGATTATCAAAAAGCAAAAAAATCCGGCGCGCTCATCTGGAGCTTGGACGACGCCAAGCAAGCGCCGAAGGCGAAGAAGAAACCCGCTACATCGCAACAAGCTATTTTGACCGACAAGCACGGCCAATACCTCGCCTTCATTTATTATTACATAAAGGTCCAGCGCAAGGCTCCCGCCGAGAAAGACTTGCAGGACTATTTTGAAGTCACCGCGCCTACCGTCCGTGAAATGCTGCAACGGCTGGAAACCGGCGGATACCTCAAGCGCACACCGGGTCAAGCGCGCTCGATTCAACTACTGGTTGATCGAGAGGCGATCCCCGATCTCGACTAATACATTTCAATACCAGCGCATGATCTATCGACTCACTCATAAACTGGCGAAGAAAATTTATGAAAAGCCAGAGAGCACACTGGAACCGAACCCCAACCACTTTTGCGATTGGGCGGCGGACTACTTTACCTCCAATCGAACGGGCTACATTCTGCTCACGCATACTAAGAGCATGCTTTCAGCGGCATTCTACGGCAAGGGCGTGAACGATGATGACGCGTTTATCAAGCAAGCCAATGAAGCGATCCGAGATTGCCTGTACGAGAATGGATTTGAGTTCGTATTCGAGTCTTTGATGGTGCCCAATTTAAGCCCGGTTCATTTCTCAAAAGTGGGCAATCGCCAGCTAAGCGGTATCATGGTGGATCTGGTTCGAAATGCGAAATGGAACTTATCACGGGAAGATCTCACTCCTTTCGACTTGGCGGCGAAGCTGAACGAAATCCCGCAATGCACGCAGAAGAATGCGTTCCCGATCAAAGCGTTCGCCGCGTTACAGGCAAATCCCGATAATTAGCTTCCATCTAGGAAGTGTTTGCCAACTACTCCGGCTCCACATTCAGTCGGTAGAAGCGTGGCGAGGTCCAGTCGGTTGAGTCTTCGAGGTAGACCATGCGGATCGCGCCGGGGTCTTCGCTGACGAAGCCAGGGCCGGTGGGTGCCGCGCCGTTGATCGACTCGGCGAGGGTTTCCCACATCGTGAAGTCGTCGCTGGCCTCGACGGTCCAGCGGTAGCCGCGGGCCATGGCGTTGCGATGCAACTCAATCTGCGGCACACCGCCCACGAGGCTCAGGGTCAAGGGCGCGAGCGGGCGGTCGATCATCTCACCAGTCGTCAGGTAGCCCAGCAAGCCGGGCACTTCCGTTGCGCTGTGTTCGAGTGGTGTCGGAAAGACCTCCGGGTCGGCCAATTGCTCCGGCGTGAACTGCCGCGCCAACCAAACCGCGTAGCTTTCGCCATCCGCCGGATAGTCGGAGTTGCTGCCGAGCAGGCCGTTGAGCGCGGTTGGCGTCAGCGAGCTGAGGTTGCCCCACTGACCGGTCGTGGTCACCGCCGCCAGCATTTCTTCGGTGATGGCCGGGTTCGGACGATGCACGCGGAAGTAATCCACATCGGCCACGACGTCGGGGTTGCCGCCGGTGATGACCGTGCGATTGTGATGATATTCCTCCAGCGTGTTCGCGGTTGCCCAGTCGGTGTAGGTGGTCAGGCCGACTTGGAGAGTTTCCGGCATGTCGTTGCGGACAAAACGATTTTCGATGATCCACGGGCCGTCGCCATGACGGCGCAGCAGCAGGAAGGTCGAACCGCGACGGATGATTTGCAGGGTCGCCTCGTTGTGGCCCACGGGCACGCCGTTTTGCGAGCCATAGAGCGTGGAGCCGCTGTCGATGGTGGTCTTCACTTCGCAGGACCAGCGGCTCGCGTCGGGCGCAAACGTTGGCGAGGTATGGCCCCAGGACAGGAAAATGTAATTTTCCGTGCCGCGATTCCAATCGGTTGTGTAGTGATTCGGCTGCCCTTCACCCGGCGCAGGCCATGGGAGCACAACGTTCGGGCCCGGGTCCGGCGTGGGCGCCGCGCTGCTGATGCCACGAGGCGTCCGCACCATGATCCCCGCCAAGCTATAATTGGACGTTGGCCGCCCCGCGAGCCCGTTGCGGCGGTTGACCTCCAAGCGCATCGTTACCACGAAGTCGCCGGTGATTTCCTTAAAGGCATAAGCGCCCGTCCAATTCTGAAACCAAACACTGGTGTAAGGCATGACGCGCATGTGGCCATCGCGCGAAACATCGACGTCCCACGTTTCGAGTTTATTGGCGCCCTCGCCCCAGCCTTCGACGATGTAATTACGCTGCCAGTTCGCGATGCTCGTCGGGTCGTCAAACTCATCGGACAGCAGCGCGATGTCGTCCGCCATCACATGCACCAGTTGATCCAGCTCGGCCACCAGGTTCGGCAGACTGTCGTCTTCGGCGTGTGCGCTGCCGGCCGGCAGCTCGACGGTGATCGTCCCGTCCTGCGTAAAGCCCGACAAGCGCAAGCGATAATGCACGCCCTCTTCGATTGCGTAAAAGCCGGCCATGGTCGACGCCGCGTTGTCGGTGATGAGCAGGTCTTCGTAATCGAAGCCCGTCACCGGTTCGGAAAATACGATATCGAACTCCGCGTAAGGCAACATCGACTGATTGCCCTGCACACTCGTGATAACTGCCGTCGGATTCGCCGGCTGGACGTTCCCGCTGCCGTCGATCTGCAAGAGGAACTGGACCAGCGCTTCGTAGTCTTCCTCGTCCAGTGCGAGCGCGCTGCGGTGAGTCGCGGCGGCGCGGTCATCAGCCGTGCTGACGGTCATGTCGTCAAAGCCGTTTTCATTGCCAGTGCAGGTCACGACAATCGTGTTCGAGGCGCCAGCAGTCAGCATCACATCTTCCATACGCAGGCGGAACCAGTGGTTCATCGACGACTCAAAACCCAATGGCCGCTGGGCGGTGGCGTTGTAAGCCACGCCGTTCACCGTGGCCGTGACCGTGCCCGGCGATCCATAAAACGAAATCATCCAGCGTAGCTCCAAATCACCCAATCCGCCGGCGCCACCGTCGACATTCTCAAAGGTCACGCTTTGGCCATTACTGATGTAAACCATCTGCCCATGGATGGAGCTGTCTTCATTGATGCGCGGGCCGCCCGGCAGGTAGGCGCCGCCACTGCGCGTTCCGTTTTCGGCCTGGTAGATGTCGCCACCCGCCACGCGGAACACTTCATCGAGCGTGTGCGCGGAGCCATCGTGGAAGTAAGGCGCCGTGGTCCACAGCCCGTTCAACGTCGGCGTATCGATGCCGGTCAAGGCGCCGCCGAGACGTTGGCCCGAGCTCGTGCGCAGCGTGCCGACATCGTGCAAGTTCGCCACGCCCACCGTGCTATCGGTGCGGTCGGCGCCGGTGTGGCAGCTCACGCAATTCAAGTCGTTGAATACTTGCTGCCCGCGCAGCGCCGCTGAGCGCAGCGTGCCATAGGGGTTGCGATACGGGCTGCGCGGCAAGGTTTCATTGCCCAGCGAACTCACGTAAGCCGCGAGCGCGTCGAGCTCGGCGGTGCGCCCGGCATTGGACGCGCCCAGCGATGGATACGGCGACTCGCCCTCCGGCAGCAAGCCTTCGCCGCCGCCAAACTCATTGACGATATCGAGGATGAAATCCTGGATCTCGTCGAAGTTGCCTGTCCAGTGAACATTGCCGTGGCCCATGCCCAAACGACCGCGTAAGTCAGTGGTGTTGCGCAGGCCTTCGCCGCGCTGCGTAAAGTCCCAGGTGCGCCCGTCATGCGAGCCGTCCACGTGGCAACTCGCGCAGGAGATGTAACCTTCCAGACTCATGTCGGGCAGCGAGGTCAAGCCGCTCCCATCCGCCGCATTGTAAAAGAGCTGCTTGCCGAGCAGGACATCCGGCGCCAGCGCCTCGCTGGCAATCTTCGGAATTGCCACGCGATTGGTGGCGCGCGAGCCAAAGCTGAGGAAATCTTCCAAGTCATGCGACGTCACCGTGCGGCCCATGAAGTCCGTGCTGAAGATTCGGCTCGTCACTGGATCGAACACCAGGCCCTGCGGCGCGAGACCGGTGGCGAAGCGGCCCTTCGAAGTTTTCGAGGTCGGCGCGCGGGGGAACTCGCGCACCAGCAAATCGTCGAACACCGCGAAGTGATTGTTGCCCTGCAACGCGACGAAAAAGTAGTCGCCGCGCGGAGAGAAAATAATGCTCGTTGGCGAGTCGCTGTTGTCGATGTCGACACGGTAGTTTTCCGCTGTGCTGATGAACGGTTCGCTGTTGTTCGACAGATTAATGCGGCCCACGATGGAACGCACCGTGTTGTCGGCGTCGAGCGGGTTGTTGGTATTGGCGCCTTGGTCGAAATAAAGACCGCGCTGAGTGTTCGCCTTCACCGCGGTGTAGTAGGCGTAGTCGCCCAAGGGCGAGATCCTGATGCTGCTGAGGTAGTTCGGCACGCCGCGTCCGCCCGATGCGCCATCCGGCGTGCGGTCGCGGTGCAAGTTGATCGTATCGGCAAGCGTCATGGCAGCGGCGTCCACTTCCCAGATTTCGCCGTGGCTTTCCTCGGAGATAAAGCGCGTCACGAACACGCTCGCGCCATCCGCGGTAATCGCCATTGCCCGCGGCATTGGGCCGAGGACGAGGCTGCCGGTTTCGGCGCGCGTCGCGGCATCGTAGCGGCGCAGTTCGCCGGAGCCTTCCAGCGTGACAAATGCGGTGGCGCCATCGGGCGTGATCGCGACCCCCATGGGCGTGTAACCGTAGTCGTAGAAGATTTCGTCAACCGGTGCGCCAGTGGAATCAAGCACCACCACGCAATTGGCGTCGCGGCAGGTCACCCATGCATTGCCGGCGCCATCGATTGCCACATTGCGCGGATCGATGCTGCCGCCCAAACCGAGCAGCGTGTTTAAATTGATCTCTTCCGTGAGCGTGCGCGCATCCGGATCAATAATGCTGACCGAATTATTGTCCGGGTTCACGACCCACAGTTGGTGGAACACATCATCCAGCGCAATGGGCGATGAGTGCGTCGGCATCGTCGCGGGCGCGTTTGGCGCAATCGTCACGGTGCCGGTTTCGGAAACAGTCGACAGTGGCGTGCCGGTGCGCACGTCGCGCACCTGCACCTTGACGCCGTAATGACCGGCGTCCGCATAGACATGGCTGGCGCTGGGTGACGGATCCCAATCGCGCACAGCGCCGCCATCGCCGAACACGAAGCGGTATTCGATGTCGTCCAGATCGGCGTCCGTTGCCGTCGCGGTGAGCGTTACTTCGCTGCCAGGTATCGCGGGCGAAGGCGAGGCGTCGAAGTTCGCGATGACGGGTGATGCGTTGCCGCCCGCGACCCCCAGGCCCGTTGAAAAGGTAAAGGTGTACGGCAGGATGCCGTTGCCCGAAACGTCCTTAATGCCGCCCGCAACGATTTCCACTTCGTAGGTCGTGTCGGGCAGCAGGTATTCGTCGGGCGTGATGGTGAGCACGTCGTCGTAAGAAAAGCTGACAATAGCGTCGACCGGTTCGCCGCCCAGCGGGCGCAGGATCACCGACTCGCCATTGACGATCGTGTAGGACTCCAGCGTCTCGTGAATCAGCAGACTAATCGGCGCGCCGAGCGGGAAATTTGTCTGCCCCGGGCGCGGCACATGGTAGCCCACGTAGGGCGGATTCGTGTCCGGCGCTGAGTCGTGAATCCACACGCCCACACCGTCGGCGCCGCTGACGCTGTAGCCGCCGGTAATGAGCAGGTTACCCACCGGCAGCATGCGCTGGCTGGTGTCGAGCTGCCCGCCAATGCTGCCAGCCGGGCGGTCATTGCCGACTTCATCGAACTCCAGGACCGGCGTAAAGGTGTCCATGTCGATCTTATGTCGGTCGAGAAACACGTAGTTGTCCTGACACTGAATGTAGCCGAGGCCGTTGTTCAGATCCTGCGACGGATCGCCGGAACAGTCGATGGTCGTCACGTGCTGAAGATTGGTCGGGTCACTGAAGTCGACGATGTCCACCAGCCCCGAACGACGTCCGAGCACCAGGTAGTGCTCCCAGGGGGAGACAATATAAGAACCGAGGGCGCCGGACAACTTATCGAGCAGCACCGGCGGCTGCGCCGGCGTTTCGAAGACCGGCGAAATATCGTAGGCCAGGATGCCCATATCGGACTCGTCCGAGGTGATGAGCAGCAGGTTGCCCAGCAGGATCGAGTTTCCCGCGACGCCATGCTGCGCCAGCGCCGGCCATTCGATCAGTTTATCCGTATTGCGGTAAAGAAAACCATTGCCGACCGAGGCCTCGTATTGAATCCAGTTAAACGGCGTGCCCCACGGATAATACATGCGCGAAATGCCGTCGCCTGGCTGCAGGACGGTGTTGTCCAGGTAGACGAAACCAGGCATCGATTGCAGGACGTTCACGCCGTCACTCTGGCGGCGAATCTCCATGCCGAACTGCCCGCCGAGCCAGTCGCCGACCTTAAAATGGCCATGCGTGCCGTGGTCTGCGAAAGGCCCCACGCCCGCGCCGGTTTGCTGAATCGTAAATGTCGAAGGATCGTTAATGTCTGTAAACAACCAGCGACGAGGGTTGCCACCGCCAACTTCATGCGTATAGATGAAGCCATTGTGATACGCAATATTCGTGACACGGTTGAGCCCGATCTGGCGGTACAGGAGCGTGCCCGGCGTGCCCGTGATGTTCGTCGGAAAGGCTGGCGTGACATCTGGAACCTGCGCTCCCACCGTAGCGGCGATGAGTAGCGAAAATGTAAAAGATGTAAAATTAAGAGCAGTTCTGAGTTTCTTCACATATCTATATTGGAATTTCCTGAAGCCCGGTTACGAAAAAACGTACAGAAAATGCGATTTTTAATTTGAGACGCTTAAATGCCCGATAGCGACGCCAACATGCGGAAGTTTCGCACCACGCGCTGGAGCATGGTGCTGCGCGCGCGTGGCGAAGGACCGGAAGCCAGCCGGGCACTGGAAGACTTTTGCCAGGACTACTGGTTTCCCCTTTACGCGTGGTGCCGCCGCAAGGGTTTGCCTGCCTCCGACGCCGAAGACATGGTGCAGGGCTTTTTCCAAAAAGTCATTGAAAAGCGGCTGCTCGATCACGCCGACGCCGAGCGCGGCAAGCTGCGCACCTACCTGCTGACCATCCTCAATCGCCACATCAACGACGAACGGAAGAAAAACCTCGCCGAGCGCCGGGGCGGCGGAAAAGTCATTTCGTTCGACGGAGAGGAAGCGGAGAATTTCTATGTGGACCAGCAGATCGAAGGCGAAAGCGACGAGCACCTCTACGACCGCCAGTGGGCGCTGACGATGCTCAACCACGCGGTCGCCAAACTCGAGCTGAGCTACGCCGACCGCGGCAAGGGTGATCAATTTGAGGCGATGAAGCGCTTTCTCAACGAGGAAGGCAGCGCAGAAGAATACGCCATGGCCGGCGAGCCGCTGAAGATGACTGAGGGCAGTTTTAAAATTGCCGTGCACCGCATGCGCGCCAAATTCCGCGAACTGCTGCGAGCCGAGGTGACCATCGGGCAGCCGGAAGGATTCGACGCCGATGAGGAGATCGAATACCTCGCCCAGGTCCTGCGGAGCCTCCACTAACTTCCCCCGCATGAGTAACCCCGAACGCAAGCGATCGCCGCACGCCCACCTAGCCGGGCTGGACCCCGCCAAGCTCATTGGCCAGGGCGCGGCGCCGGCGCCGACGTTGCCCGAGTTACCGGGCTATGAAATCATTCGCGAAATCGGGCGCGGCGGCATGGGCGTGGTTTTCCTGGCGAACCAACAAAGCCTCGACCGACAAGTCGCGATCAAGCAAGTCATGATCAACGCGGACGCCGACCCGGCGATCCTGGAGCGCCTGGAGCGCGAGGCGCGGATCATGGCGCGGTTGAGCCATCCCAACATTGTGACGGTTCACCACTTCGAGCGGACCAGCGACTACTCGGCAACCATCGTCATGGCGTATGTTGCGGGCGGCAATCTGCGCGATCAGATCGACCAGCACAAGCAAGGCGTCCCGCTCGAGAACGGAATTCAATGGCTGCGGGAAATTGCCCAGGCCCTCTCCGCCGCGCATGCCGCCGGCGTCGCCCATCGCGACATCAAACCGGAAAACGTGCTGCTTTCCCAGGATGGCCATGCGCAGGTGACGGACTTCGGGCTGGCCCTGCCCATGGACCAGCAGACCACGCGGCTGACGCATACCGGCTCCACCGTTGGCACCGTCGACTACATGGCGCCGGAGGTCTTGTATAACGCGGACTGCGATCTGCGCAGCGATCTCTATTCTCTGGGCGTCATCGGCTACGAATTGCTGACTGGCAAGGTTCCACGCGGCAGTTTTGCGCCGCCCCATGAAGCGCGGCCGGATATCCCCAAAGCGACCAGTCAGCTGATCATGGCTGCACTCCGCCCCGACCCAGCCCAGCGGCCGCAATCCGCTGAAGCATTTGCCACGGCGTTGACGGCAAAGTCGGGCCAACCGATTAAGTTCGGTCGTCTAATTGCCCTTGCAGTGATTGCCCTGATCTGCGGTTTGGTGTTTGCGATTTGGTCGAAGCCGAAGGCGCCAACCGTCGAGGCTGCCCCGGCTCAACCAAGCGCCCGAATCACGCCCGAAGCATCAGCCCCAGCACGCTCGATCGAACCCGCGCCAGCGCCTGCCTCGCCTGAAGTCGGACCATGGCAGCCATTGCTCAACAACAACAACCCGGACCAGCGTCTGGTTTCCGGACATTGGCAACTCGGCAACGGCTATGCCGAGAGCAATGGCGACATCGCGATCCTGGCGCTGAGGCAGTCCATGCCCGCCGCCTACGACGTGGAGCTGGAGTTTACCCGGATGTCGGGCCGCTATTCGATTGCGCTTTTCTTCGCCGCCAATGGCAGCGTGGGCTCAGTGGATGTCGATGGCTGGGACGATCATTTGTCCGGCGTGCAAAGCCTCAACGGCGTCGATCTGCGGAATGGGCCAAACTTCATCTTCCCCCTCAACAACGGCACGAAATACACGCTGCTCGTGCAGGTGCGACCTGAAGCCGTTACCGTGTTCATCGATGGTCAGGAATACATCCGCACGCTGATCGAAGGCCGCCGACTGGACGTGGTGTTTCCCTGGGAATGGTCGCCTACCACGGATACCTGCTCGCTCGCCATCGGCTCTTATCAAAGCCCGACGACTTTCGAAGACGTCCGCTGGCGCGCGGTCAGCGAATAAAAAAACGGCTGACTCCACTCAGTGAAGCCAGCCGCGAAAATCATTTGCGCCATGCGCAAATCTAAGAGTGCAGCGGCACGCTGCCTACCAGATGCCGTGTTCGCCCTTCTTGAGGCTTTCGGCGAAAGCGACGAGCAGTTGGACGGTGTATTCGATGTCCTGTAGATCGACGACTTCGCTCGGCGTGTGCATGTAGCGCAGCGGGATCGAAATGATCGATGCGGCCACACCTTCGCGGGCCATCTGAATCGCGCGGGCGTCGGTTGGCGTCGGCTTGGGCTCGGACTCGAGTTGATACGGAATTTTATTCTTCTCGGCAACCTCCACCAGACGCTCGAAAATGAACGGGCTGATGTTCGGACCGCGGCCAATGATTGGGCCCCCACCCTGCACTTGCTTACCGTGCTTGCGCGGATCGCAATCCGGATGGTCGGTGGCGTGGCCGACGTCCACCGCGATGCCGAGGTGCGGGTTCACTTTGTAGGAAGATGTGGTCGCGCCGCGGGTGCCGATTTCTTCCTGCGTCGTCGAAACCGCGACCACCTTGGCCGCCAGCTTTTTCTTAGACTTCGCCAGGCGACGGAGCGTTTCGTTGACCACGTAGCAGCCCGACTTGTCGTCGAACGCGCGCGCCGTGCCGACGGTGCCATGAATCAGCTCAAAGCCCATGTCGTAAACCATCGGGTCGCCGATGGAAATACGCTCCAGCGCCTCGTCCCGGGACTTGGCACCAATGTCGATCCACATGTCGTGAAACTCGGGCACCTTCTTGCGATCCTCCGAAGACATCAGGTGGATGGCGCGCTTACCGGTGACGCCCTTTACGTCGCCGTTTTTCGTCATGATGGTAACGCGGCGACCGGAGATCATGATCGGGTCATGGCCGCCAATCGGGTCAAAATAAACGAAGCCGTTGTCATCGACATATTTCACCATGAGGCCCAGCTCGTCCATGTGGCCGGCGAGCATGAGGACGGGGTCGCCCTCAGGGTTGATCGTCGCGTAGCGGTTGCCAAGGGCATCCTTTTCAAAAATCTCGGCCACGGGCTCGACGTGCTTGGCCAGCACGGCCTGAGCCTCTTGCTCAAATCCGGACGGCGAACGCGCAGTCAGCAGGTCGACCAAAAATTCCGGCGGGGTGAAGGTATCAGTTTTCTTTTTCGTGGTTTTCGCTTTTTTCTTCGGCATGAAATCAGTGCTAATCGAAGTCGCGAACGAAACCAACTGAAAATTTTTAACAGAAAGATCGGACCTTCGACATGCTCAGGTCAGGAAAGAACGGAAAGCTGGCAGGACGTAGTTTTTTGAACAGAAGGAAGCAAAGAGCGCAAAGCCACTCCACTGTTTTTTTCTCACGCCAAGCCCCAAAGACCCAAAGGAATTTCGTATGTGAAGAAACTTGGGGTCTTTGGGGCTTCGCGTGATTTTCATAAGCTGCCTTTCAGCCTTTGCTCCCTTTGCTTCCTTCTGTTCAAAAAAACGTCTATCCGGCAGAATTTTCCCGAAAAGAATAGATTGAGCCACGAGGAAGAGCTCTCATAGTTGTTTTATGACAATTCTCCCCGCAATCGACATCAAGAACGGCCACTGTGTGCGCCTGCTCCAAGGCCTGGCCGATCAAGAGACCGAGTATTACGAGAACCCGGTTGATCCGGCCAAGGAATTCCTGGCCGCCGGCTCCGAATGGGTGCACGTCGTCGACCTCGACGGTGCCTTCACCGGAAAGCCGGCCAACATCGAAGCCGCCAAGCAAATTGCTGCACTCGGCCTGAAGGTGGAGTTCGGTGGCGGCATCCGCTCGATCGAGGACATCCGCAATGCAATCGACGGCGGCGTGTCCCGCGTCGTAGTCGGCACCCGCGCCTGCGAGAGTCTGGACTTCGTTAAGCAAATGGCCAAGGAGTTCGGCGACAAGGTGGCTGTCGGCATCGACGCCCGCGAGGGCAAGGTGGCCGTGCATGGCTGGGTGGACGTCACCGATATGCCTGCGATCAAGCTCGCGCAGGAAGTCGCCGCTGCGGGCATCCAGCACATCATTTACACCGACATCGCCACCGACGGCATGATGCGCGGCCCGAACTACGAAGGCATGAAGGAAATGTGGTCCGCCGTGGACTGCAACGTCATCGCCTCAGGCGGCGTTTCCGACATCCACGATGTCATTCACTACGCCGACCTGGCCCCCCGCTACCCGAACTTTAGCGGCGTCATCATTGGCAAAGCGATCTACGAAAAGGCCATCGACCTGAAAGCCGCGCTGGATATCTCCAAAGCGGTGAAGCGCGGTTAGCGAGATGTGGCACCGGTGCCCTACTCCAGCTTTTATAAATCGTCGATTTAGGCACAGGCAAGATGCCTGTGCTACTTCGTTAGGCACCACGGCTCACTACATCCACACCGTTGGGTAGAGCTTGCTGGCGTCGGGTGGCTGGTTTTCCGCGAAGTAAACGGCCATACGCAGGTAAGCAATGACGTCGTCTCGCAGCTCGGCCTTGGCCTTTTCCATCTCGGCGAGGAGCGACTCCGGTGAGCGCCCTTCCAAGTGGTAAATCTGCGTAACGCCGATGTTCAGCAGCCCGCGTGCGACGTCGATCTTCATCTGCGGGATGCGCATGAAGGGCGACTGCAGTGCCTCGTAGTCTTTTTTCCGTTCGCGATTAGCCTGAGCCATAATGTTATTTTCGAAATGTCCGGTGGATTCGGGTGAAGACGCGCATCAGCAAACCTACGCCACTGGAGCGGGACTCCTCGGTGAAGCTGTCCATTTTGGCACCAGCCCAGATATTTGACGGGCATTCCTCCGCATCGCGCCAAGTTGCGATTCTCGGCTCGATGCCGTAAATGTTCAGTTCGTTCACGGAGGCGTCTCCTAAAATGTCATCGGCCGGCATCGCAATTGGCAGGGCACACTCGACCAGTTTTTTGGCGGACTCCGGGTGAACCAGATAACAGGCAGCGCGGCCGACCACCCCCTCAAACGAGCAAACCGATTTGTAGGACAAGTCCGCCACCGGGCACGGCTTTAAGTCAACTGGTTTGGCGATGTCATGGGCGAGATTGACAACGTCCCAATCAGCAGGAAGCCATTGTTCACGCGTTTCCACAACCCGGCGAAAATCATCATGGAGCCGGATATCGTCCTCCATGATCAGCACCTCGCGGTCCGCTGCCGCTGCCTCACGCCAGGCATTGATGTGCGAGTGCGCGCAGCCGATTTCATTCGGGTGCAGATCTCGGTTCAGTCGCACGAAGGTTTTGGTCCGGGAGTATTGTTTTTGCTGTTCGGGCGTTAGTTGCTTGCCATCCACGGCGGCAAGAAATCGATGCGAAATCCCCATAGCGTCGAGGTGCTCCGCCATCATTTTACGACGATCGGGCGCACGTTCGAGGTTGATCACGACTACCGGAGGAAACTCGCTCATATGACTCGGATACATTGCAAAACAGGGATGATAAAGAAAGCTTAAAGCGGATTTGTGAGTCACGCCGCCCTCAGTGGGCGTGGTTACTCCCTTCCAGATCGACACTGTAAGGCCTTGGTTTCCAGCTCCAGCCGACCGGTAGCCAGCTCATTGCGACGGCGTCTTCATCTGCGGGATCCGCATGAAGGGCGACTGCAGCGCCTCGTAGTCTTTCTTTTTCTCGCGACCTTGGGCTGACATAAGGGGCCAAAGCGAGCCAGAAAACAGCTGTAGCCAAGCTGACCTCAGGCCAAAATAGGCTCTATTGAGCGGGTTCGACTGGCAACGTAAACTGCTTCACACTACCACTGTCGATTTGCAGCGTGTAAGGGCCACCAGTTACGCTTACCTCATCGCTCTCACGCCGAACGACGATTGGTCCATTGCCCGAAGGAGATATTTTAACATAGCGCTCAGGCGAGACGGGGTCGCCATTAACGGTTTCTATATTAACACCTTCTACATCGAACATCACAGACTTCGGCGCAGCAACTTCCATTTCGAACTGGTCATTCGAGATGCTCAGCAGCACAAGTAGAATATTGCTTAGCGATCCCTGATAATCTTGCTGAAACTGACGATAAGGCGTCACATATGAATATGTTGAGGGGACCCAAGTCCGGGGAAAATATTCACGCGCCATCATTCGATAGTAGGCAGTTTCAGACTCAGTGTTGCGGCTGATGATAGCTTTGTAGGCCATGGCGCTACCTTTATCCAAGCTCCGTTTGCGCACGAGATGATCGACAGGAGTAGCAATCCAATACTTCATGTTTGGACTCCAGAGGAAGTATTCATCAACAAATTTAGACTCAACCGTACGGTAGAAAACGATGGACACAGAATGGTTGTCTACTTCGGAACTCGGCATCACGCGCGGTTCAAACCCAGCATATGATTTGCTTGGATTTCCAGTCGCGAGCCAAGACTGGAGATTAGAGACGCCGTCATTGTTTTCATCGGCCGCCAGATCGACATCAGGCATCCTAATATCGGCGTAATCATCATATACGCCCCAATCATTTTTAGAAGGATACTCCCTGAGAATGGAATTACGGATATGGCGAAAATTGGTATACCGCACAACCCCATCGTATGATTGCCAACCAAGAAAATCCGCATTGGTGGGCAATTCGCGGTCATTTAAGACAAGCGCGTACTGCACCGGAGCATAGCCCTTCTTAAAAGGTCCAGCGCGTACCACAGTCTGGCCACTAAGCTGGGTGATCGTGATATCAGCTAAATTCAGATCTTCGCGATAATCCTCTACGGCTTCAAGGTCCCCACGAGCAATTTCCTGGTAAACTTCGGCACCGTATCCCACCGGCAGGATTTCCTCATAAGCGCAAGCAGTCCATTGCCCTGGAGGATTCGAGAAGATTCTCACGCGGGCAGGCTGATACAAATAGTAAGGTTCAATTAGTCCACCAAAATCGATTACCATAATACCAGAGGAACTAGAGGAATTTGGGTCATAATACCCGCCATAATCCCAAACGATCTTAGCGGCCAAGGTGACTTGATTAACAGAGATCATCTGACCTGAGGGATTTGGCCAGTTCAGTCCGTGCCGCCAAATAAGCGAATAAGTGTCTAGCTCAGCCTCGGATATATGCGCATTTTGATCCAAGTCCGCAGGGTGGTAAGCCACCACACTAACCGTGGCAAAAAAGAAGACAAAGACGAAAAATCGAGAAACCATTTTATGTGATAAGACCCACTAGCATGCATGAATACAAGCGGAAATTAGGCCAAAACACAAATATGTCACTGTGCCATGGCGCACATCTGGTGTGACAGGTGTGACAGACTGCGCCACCTAAGGCGGGTGCCCAGTGGGACATTTACGCAGACTATTTTTATATTTCACTGAAGGAAAGCACTTTGCGAACTATTCAGTTTAAAGGCACGGCGATTGCATTAGAAGCGGCATGAGTAAAATTTTAGGCATCGACTTAGGCACGACTAATTCCTGCATGGCCGTCATGGAAGGCGGGGAACCGGTCGTGATCCCAAATAGCGAAGGCGCGCGCACCACACCATCCGTGGTTGCATTTGCAAAGAACGGCGAGCGCCTTGTCGGCCAGGCCGCGAAGCGCCAGGCCATCACCAACCCAAACAACACCATTTTCTCGGCGAAGCGCCTCATTGGTCGCAAGTTCTCCGAAATTCAGGAGGAAGCCAAGCACCTTCCCTACAAGGTAGTGGAAGGCAAGAACGGCGATGCACAGATCGAAGTCACCGTTCAGGGCGAGACCAAGCAATACGCTCCAGAGGAAATTTCTGCCATGATCCTCGGCAAGCTCAAGGCTGACGCCGAAGCTTACCTGGGTGAAACCATTTCCCAGGCCGTGATCACCGTCCCGGCTTACTTTAACAACCCGGAACGTCAGGCCACCAAGGACGCTGGCAAGATCGCCGGCCTCGAAGTGCTCCGCGTCATCAACGAACCGACCGCGGCTGCCCTCGCCTATGGCCTCGACAAGAAGTCCGACGAAACCATCGCCGTGTATGACCTCGGTGGCGGCACGTTCGACATCTCCATTCTGGAAATCGCCGACAGCGTCTTCGAAGTGAAGGCCACCAATGGCGACACCCACCTGGGTGGCGACAACTGGGACAGCGCCCTCATCAACTGGCTCGCAGCCGAGTTCAAAACTCAGAACGACAGCAGCGTCGACCTTCTTTCTGACCCGATGGCCAAGCAGCGCCTGAAGGAAGAAGCCGAGAAGGCCAAGATTGCCCTGTCCTCCAGCCAATCGACCGACATTAACCTGCCGTTTATCACCGCAGACGACACCGGCCCGAAGCACCTAAACGTCACCCTCAGTCGCTCCAAGCTTGAGCAACTGACGGACGACCTTGCCCAGCGCACCATCGCGCCGTTCAAGAAGTGCCTCGAAGACTCCGATGTCTCCATGAGCGAAGTCAACGACCTCGTCCTCGTCGGTGGTATGACCCGTATGCCCAAGATCATCGAGATCGCCAAGGGCCTCGCGGGCAAGGAGCCGCACAAGGGCGTGAACCCGGACGAAGTGGTCGCCATTGGCGCTTCCATCCAAGGCGGCGTTCTTCAGGGCGACGTCAAGGACGTGCTCCTGCTCGACGTGACCCCGCTGACCCTCGCGATTGAAACCGCAGGCGGCGTCGCCACACCGATGATCGAGCGCAACACCACAATTCCGACCAAGAAGTCTCAGGTCTTCTCCACCTATTCTGACAACCAGAACGCGGTGGACATCAAGATACTGCAAGGCGAACGCTCGATGGCGAACGACAACAAGCTTTTGGGCAACTTCCGCCTCGATGGCATCCCGCCCGCACCCCGTGGCGTGCCGCAGATCGAAGTCACTTTCGACATCGACTCCAACGGCATCCTCCACGTGAGCGCTAAGGACAAGGCCACGAACAAGGAGCAGAAGGTTTCCATCACCGGTGGCACCGGTCTCTCCGAGGAAGAAGTCGAAAAGGCCAAGGCCGACGCCGAAGCCCACGCCGAAGAAGACAAGAAACGCAAGGCTGGCGTGGAAGCACGTAACCAGCTCGACGGCCTCGTCTTCCAATGCGAAAAGCAGCTTAAGGAACTTGGCGAAAAGCTCCCGGCTGACAAGAAGGGCCCGATCGAATCCGCCCTTGCCGACGCCAAGAAGGTCCTAGAAAACCAGGAAGCTTCTTCCGACGAACTCAAGGCCGCCCACGACAAGCTTCAGGAAGCCTTCGCCGCTGCCGCTCAGGACATGTATGCCAACATGTCGCCTGAGGAACAGGCCGCTGCCCAACAGGCTGCCGCCGAAGCCGCAGGTGCTGAGTCCACCGCTGGCAACCCAACCGCCGCAGGCAAGGACGACGACGACGTAGTCGACGCCGACTTCGAAGTGGTCGACGACAAAAAGTAGGCGAAAATTAAAGTAAACAGATTAAAAATTAAAGTAACAGGTCACCAATCCATCTGACTGAAACTTTAATTTTTAATCTTTAATTTTTAAACTCCATATCCATGGCTCTAAACCACCTCGTCTTTACCGATCACGGCACCTTCCGGGTAAAGGCTGACAAGATGACGCCGGCCAGCGACATGCTCTCCCTTTACAACGAGGGTAAGCTCGTCGCTTCATTCAACAAAGACCGCGTCATCGGTGTAGGGTTGGAGCGATCCATGCCGGACTATCATGCCGTCAAGCTCACCGTGGTGGGCGAAGCGCATATCGAACCCGAGCAACCTGCTGAAGCACCCGCTGCTCCGGCAGCCCCGGAAAAGCCAGCGGACGATATGGACGATTACCTTCCAAAAAAATCACAATAAATAATCCCATACTCAAAATACTATGGCAACCGCAACCAAAGTGAAAATCAAGCCACTCGGCGACCGTGTACTCATCCAGGCTGTTAAGCTGGACGACGAACAAGTCAAGGGTGGCATCATCATCCCTGATTCCGCCAAGGAAAAGCCGCAAGAAGCCAAGGTCATTGCCTTGGGCACCGGCGGCAAAGACGAAAACGGCAAGGCCCAGCCCTTCAACGTGAAGGTTGGCGACATCGTGATCGTTTCCAAATACGGCGGCACCGAGGTTAAGTTCGAAGACGAGACCTACACGCTCGTTCGCGAAGACGACATCCTCGGCGTCGTTGAAGGCTAATTGCTCTGCATTGCAAAGCAACTTTGCTACACAAAGCATAATCATTCTTAAAACATAAAACGTAAAACTTAGAACCAATATGGCTAAGCAACTCAAATTCGACGAAGCCGCACGCAAGGCGATCCTTGCCGGCGTTCAAAAGCTCTCCGACGCGGTCAGCGTGACCCTCGGACCGAAAGGCCGCAATGTCCTCATCGACAAAAAGTTCGGCTCCCCGACTGTAACCAAGGACGGCGTCTCCGTCGCCAAGGAAATCGAACTGAGCGACCCTTATGAAAACATGGGCGCACAGATGGTTCGCGAAGTGGCTTCCAAGACCAGCGACAACGCTGGTGACGGCACCACCACCGCGACCGTTCTCGCACACGCCATCTACAAGGAAGGCCTCCGCAACGTAGCTGCCGGTGCCAACCCGATCTTCCTCAAGCGCGGTATCGACAAGGCCGTTGAAGCCGCAGTCGCCAAGCTCGCCAAGGACAGCAAGAAGGTTTCCGACCGCGAAGAAGTGAAGCAGGTCGCCACCGTTTCCGCTAACTGGGACACCGAAATCGGCGAAATCATCGCTGACGCCATGGACAAGGTTGGCAAGGACGGCACCATCACCGTGGAAGAAGCCAAGGGCATCGAAACCACCCTCGACGTCGTCGAAGGTATGCAGTTCGACAAGGGCTACCTCAGCCCCTACTTCACCACCAATGCCGAAACGATGGAAGCCATCCTCGAGGACGCTTACATCCTGATCCACGAGAAGAAGATCAGCAGCCTCAACGACCTGCTCCCGATCCTTCAGAAGGTGGCCAAGACCGGCAAGCCGTTCTTCATCATCGCTGAAGACGTCGAAGGCGAAGCCCTCGCAGCGCTTGTGGTTAACAAGCTCCGTGGCACGCTCAACGTTTGCGCCGTTAAGGCTCCTGGCTTCGGCGACCGCCGCAAGGCCATGCTCGAAGACATCGCCATCCTCACCGGTGGCCGCTGCATCACCGAAGACCTCGGCATCAAGCTCGACAGCCTCGAACTCGCCGACCTCGGCCAGGCCAAGCGCATCTCCGTCGACAAGGAAAACACCACCCTCGTTGAAGGTGCCGGCAAGGCTACCGACATCCAGGGCCGCGTGAAGCAGATCCGCCGTCAGATCGAAGAAACCTCTTCCGACTACGACCGCGAAAAGCTGCAAGAGCGCCTCGCCAAGCTTGCTGGCGGCGTAGCCGTCATCAACGTTGGTGCCGCAACCGAGCCGGAAATGAAGGAAAAGAAGGCTCGCGTGGAAGACGCCCTGCACGCAACCCGCGCCGCTGTCGAAGAAGGCATCTCCGCTGGTGGTTCCAAGGCTCTCCTCAACACCGCCAAGGAAATCGAGAAGGCTGCTGAAGCCCTCGAAGGTGACGAGCAAATCGGCGCTTACATCGTTCGCCGTGCAATCGAAGCTCCCCTCCGCAAGCTGTGCTCTAACGCCGGCGTCGAAGGCAGCCTCGTTGTTCAGGAAGTGCTCAAGAGCAACAAGACCACCGGTTACAACGTCGCTACCGGCGTTTACGAAGACCTCATCAAGGCTGGTGTTGTTGACCCGACCAAGGTGACCCGCTCTGCCCTGCAGAACGCCGCTTCGGTTTCCGGCCTGCTCCTCACCACCGAGTGCATGATCACCGACGAACCGGAAGAAAAGGGCTCGGCCCCGGCTCCGGACATGGGTGGCATGGGCGGTATGGGCGGCATGGGCGGCATGATGTAATTGGCCCAATCGCAGCATTAATATCGCTAAATGTTTTCAAGGCACCTCCACATTGGAGGTGCCTTTTATTTAGTCTGTAAAAAGCATTAGACCACTACATTTAGTATATATACAAAAATTCATTAACACTAAATACGCTAAAATTAGAGTAATTCACAATTTATAGTCCAAGAATTTGCGACTAGTGTGAATAACATTTTCTATTTGAAGCATTGACAAAATGAACCTTTTCAACCCAAGATGATGGTCCGCAAAAAACCCGGCATGGAACGAACCATGCCGGGAAAGGAACTCTAAGAGAGCTGATCTTTTTGAGTAGAAAGCAGTTAGCTTGGCTCTCTTAGTGATAAAATCAAGTCAAAATCAGGCATTGCGGGGTCTGAACACTAAAGAAAATGAGCAATAAGCAGTATAAACCTGGCCAGATCGCACCTAGATCTGGCCAATACGAACGTATCGGCTCACGTGGGGGTCGATCTGGTGCAGAGGTCACCGTAACAAAGGGCGAGCCAATGCCGCCGACCCCCAAACGCGGAGAGAGCTATCGACTAGCTGACGCCACCAAACACAAAGGAGGGCGTTAACCATGAGACGATATCGCGGAAATATGAATGGTGAGCGCTATCTCGCCAATATCAACGAGATGGAAGTACACGACCTAGATAGCGAAACTACTCGCTGTCAGATTGATACAATCATCGACCATGGTCATGATCGACCATACAATAGCCTATCAGCCGCTCACAATGACGGCTATGATAATTGCGCACATTGCATCGGAAATTCAAGGCGGTAGTATATCAACGCAACTCTTTCAAAGCCTCCGGCATTTCGCCGGGGGCTTTTTCTGAACCCCCATTTCAGTTACAGCAGAAAAATCAACCATGGCCGCTCGCAATGCACGGCCTTCGATGTATCATTGCGAGCCGGGCATTGCAGATTGCCTGATTCCATTTGTGCCGGTCGTGCAAGAAAAGCATCAGCTTGTTTTAAACAACCGGTAAAAACACCACTAGCATCGCTAATTAACTAACTCTAAATCAGCTACTTAAGTCACAGAAACCTCGTCAGCCCACCAGGTTGGCAGGTGACTTGCAAGGTGCGTATTCGTATGAACAAGCTGTTGTGTGCTATCAGCGCGTCATTGGCCTGCCTGACGTTGCAGGGGTATGATCGTGTTTCCGTGAACTTGGACTTCGTGAGTGATCTTGCGAAGCAGAAGGCCGAGGCTGCCTACGGTGAAGACGCCGAACCGCTCCCACCCGCGCTCAGGAATTTAACCTACGATGACTACCGCAACCTCCGCTTTCGCAACAGCGAGGCGCTGTGGCTTGGGCAGGACTATCGCTACATCATTGAGTTTTTCCACCCGGGCTACATCTACGATCAGCCCGTCCTCGTTTTTGAAACGACGGACACACACGTGCAGGAGATTCCGTTCCAGCGTGGCTTCTTCAACTACGAGGACACCACCCTCTCGCCCAACGAAGCACCGGATAACATCGGCTTCGCTGGCGTGCGCATTCGCTACCCGCTCAACATGCCGCAAGTGCGCGACGACCTGATCGTCTTCCAAGGGGCCTCGTATTTCCGCGCATTGGGCAAGGGTAACAGCTACGGCCTGTCCTCGCGCGCACTCGGTGTCGGCATCGGCAAAGAGGGCGAGCAGTTCCCGCACTTCACCCGCATCTGGCTCAAAAAACCCGCCGATCCCAACGCGGAGAAACTGATCGTATTTGCCCTCCTCGAAGGCGAAAACGTGACTGGTGCCTACGAATTTACGCTGACGCCCGGCGACGAAACCGTGGTGGAAGTCCGCAGCCGCATTTGGCCTCTTGGCGACACCGACCGCCTCAACTTCGCACCACTCACGAGCATGTTCTGCTTTGGCGAAAGCAGTGAGTTTCCCATCGACGACTGGCGCCCCGAGGTCCACGACTCCGATGGCCTACTCATCGCCAACGGCAAGCAGTGGACCTGGCGTCCGCTGAAAAACCCGACCACCATCACCCACCAGTCGTTCCCTGTGGACCAGCTGCGCGGCTTTGGCCTGCTGCAGCGCGACCGCCGCTTTGGCTCCTACGAAGATCTGGAGGCCAACTACGAGAACCGCCCCAGCGTGTGGGTTACCCCCGAAGGCAAATGGCCACAGGGTGAAATTGTCCTCGTCGAGTTGCCCACGCCGGACGAAACCGAGGACAACATCAACGCCTTCTGGAAACCCGCCGAGCCGCCCGCCAATGGCCAGTTTTACGACCTAAACTACCGCATGTCCTGGCGCAGCAGTGAGCCCAACCGCGCCTTGGCCAACGTGCTTGAATCCCGCATCGGCCAAAAGACGCTCGACCCGCAGTCGACCTCCTTCGCCATCGAGTTCTCACCACCCAAAGACTTCAAGCCCGAGCAACTGAGTGAGCTGACCATTGATTTCCAAGCCGACGGCGCACCCGTCAAGACCGAGCCCCAGTTACGCTATAACAAGCCGGAGAACTCCGTCCGCGCTTACTTCGATCTCAGCCGCAATACCCAGACGGCACACCATCTCGCGCTTACCCTCATGCGAAACGGCGAGCCCGTTTCGGAAAAATGGACCTACCTCTGGCAACCCATCAAGGCAAACGAACATGTCGCATCCAACCAGAGAAACCGTCTTTCGGCAGATCAGTGATCGCCTACGCGCCTATGGCGTGGACCACCTTTCGGTACGATACACCGTAACCGACGCCATACTGCGCGAAGCGACGCAACGCGGTGAAGACAATCTGTTGGCCCATGCCAGCGCCGTCTTCAACGAGCACCAAGCCGAGATTGTGGAAACGATTCGCCAGCACGCGGGCTTGCCCAAGAACGCGCAAGGCCGCGCGCAGGCAGTGCTGATCTTGCGCCAGGCCAACGCCAACACGATCTGGCCAGCCGCAGTCGAATCGACCGAAGCACTACGCGCGGAATTTGCGATCCACCCGCTGCCGCCCGCGATTACCACCGGCCCCGCCCTGTCACGCAGCACGCTGGGCGCGCCGCAGATCAATTTTGGCTCCATTGAGGAAACCACCAACAGCACCCTCGCCATGCTCAACCGCTGGCCCAAGCTACGCTTCGCCGGCTTCCTTGGCATCCTGGGTGGCCTGACTGCCTTCATCGTTTTCACCGCCCGCTAGTATGAACCAACAAGACTGGAAACGCATCAGCGAAAGCCGCCGGTTGATCTTTATGTCCGGCGTCGCCGTGACCACGCTACTCGGCGTATTACTTTTTGCCGACCTGCTTTGGCGCGTACCCTACAACAACGCCAAGTGGGTGCTGCTGGCAATCTTCGCCATTCTTTTCGCGAACTTATCCTTTGGCTTCGTGCAGGCCGTCGCGGGCTTCGTGTGCCTGCTCAAGCGCACCGACCAGCTAAAGATTTCCGCGCTGGATAAACTCTACGACGGCCAGCCGCTCACCTCTCGCACCGCCCTGCTCTTTCCCATCTACAATGAGGATCCGCAAAGCGTCGCCGCCAACATCGCCACCACCTACGAGGCGCTGACAAAGGCGGGCGTCATTGAGAATTTTGAGTTCTTCATGCTCAGTGACACCACCGCCTCCAACAACTGGATCGAGGAGGAATCCGCCTGGCTTGAAACCGTGCAAAAGCTCAATGCCCACGGCAAAATCTTTTACCGCAAACGCCGCGACAACCTGAACCAAAAGTCCGGCAACGTTGCCGACTTTTTGCGCCGCTGGGGCAAGCCCTACGACTTCTTTATCTGCTACGATGCCGACAGCCTGATGACCGCCGATACGCTCATTCGTATGACGCGTATCATGGAGCACACGCCCGATCTCGGCATCCTCCAGTCAATGCCCCGACTTTGCAATGCAAAGTCTCTCTTCGCGCGGTTGCAGCAGTTTGGCAACCGGCTCCAGGGCATGATCGGCGGCGCGGGGCTGAACTTCTGGCAACAAAGTGAAGGCAACTACTGGGGGCACAACGCCATCATCCGCACCGACGCCTTCACTCGCTATTGCAACCTCCCTGAGCTACCCGGCGCACGTCCGCTCGGCGGCCGCGTGATGAGCCACGACTTCGTGGAAGCCGCGCTCATGCGCAAGGCCGGGCTGCAAGTTTGGCTGGCCTATGACTTCGAGGGCACCTACGAGGAAATGCCGCCCAGCATCATCGACTTCGCCGTGCGCGACCGCCGTTGGAGCCAGGGCAACTTGCAGCACACCTGGATCATGCTCTTTGGCCGCATCCCGATGGTCAACCGCGTGCACATGCTCAACGGCATCATGAGCTACATTTCCGGCCCGCTCTGGCTCATCTTTCTCGTGCTGACTACCCTGATTTTCTACAGTTGGGAGAACAGTCAGCTCACGATGTTTATCAACGAATCATGGCTACCTTTGACCCCGGAGTCCACCAGCACGCAGGGCCTGATCGTCTTCCTCTTAACCATGGCGCTGATTCTCGTGCCCAAGGTCTTTCCTCTGGTGCTATTTTTAAAATCGCCCGAAGAGCGCCGCAAGTTTGGCGGCATGGCGCGGGCCGCCGCATCGCTACTGTTTGAAGTGACGATGTTTACCATCA
Source organism: Cerasicoccus sp. TK19100 (assembly GCF_027257155.1). Lineage (NCBI taxonomy): Bacteria > Pseudomonadati > Verrucomicrobiota > Opitutia > Puniceicoccales > Cerasicoccaceae > Cerasicoccus > Cerasicoccus fimbriatus. The sequence goes on along the minus strand of NZ_JAPWDU010000006.1, from coordinate 402,252 downwards.
TCGCGCCGTCGCTGATGCTGTTTCACAGTTCGTTTATCGCGGCGCTGTTCATGGGCCAGCGCGTCAGCTGGAATTCGCAACGCCGCGGGGGTGACGGCATCAGTTGGCGCGAAGCCTTCGCCGTCCAGGGCCCGTGCACGCTAATCGGCGTCATGTGGGGCCTGCTCGCCTGGCACATCGCGCCGTCACTGTTTTGGTGGATGTCCCCCGTGCTCTTTGGCTGGGTGCTGGCACCGTTCATCACCGTCTGGACTAGCCGCGAATCCGTTGGCGATTGGATCGCTAATCGTGGCCTGTTGCTCAGCCCGGAAGACATCGCCCCACCCGCCGAAGTGCAGACGCTTCGCGACAAGCTCGCCATAGCCCCGCGCCTGCCCAAACCAATTCCCGAGCTGGCCGACGACTACGGGCTGATCCGCGTCATCGTCGACCCCTACCTCAACGCCCTGCACCAGCAGTTTCTGCGCGAACGCGATCACCAGCCCGACGATATTCGCGACGACCTCGCGGCCCTGCGTCAGCGGCTCCTCTCGGAAGGTGCCCCCGCCCTCTCCGCCGACGACAAGCTACGCCTGCTTTACGACCTGCCCAGCGTGAGCCTGCTCCACCAGGAACTCTGGGACGCCCCCACTGAGAAAATCGCCAGCTGGTGGCGCCTCGCCCTCAGCCGCTACAACCGCGAAAGTATGTTCCGCGTGGACCTGCAAACACCGGCGGCTTAAGTGACGATAGCGACCGCATCGCGAACCAAGGCCTCGTTCTGAGCTAACTAACGAATGCTATTGACCTGTGTTGCTTTTGTAACACAATGGGCAGCATGAAAACCGCAGCGGTTCACAGTCGCATCGAGCCTGAAATCAAGGAGAAGGCTGAGAGTATTCTGAGCCAACTAGGAGTTACGCCCACGGAGGCGATACGTATGTTTTATACGCAAATAGCTCTCCAGAAAGGCCTACCATTCAGTGTCAAAATTCCAAATAAGGAAACAGAAGCGGCGCTAAGGGACTCCCGAGAAGGTAAAAATCTGGAGCGCTTTAATTCAGTTGATGCATTGGCGCGCAGCTGGGACGACTGATGGAAATCTATCAGACTTCTAGATTTAAAAAAGACGTTAAGCGCCAGAGAAAACGAGGGAAAGATCTATCCAAACTCACCGATCTGATTAGCAAAATAATTTCCGGCGTCCCCTTGGACCCCCGCTACCGAGAACATCCCTTAACTGGAAATTGGCTGGGCTCGATCGATTGCCATATCGAACCCGATTGGCTTCTGATCTATCGGATAGATGGCGAGTCGTTGTTTCTCGAGCGGACTGGTAGCCATAGCGACTTGTTTGGTTGAGCAAAGACTCGCCCTAATAAAAAACCGCCCGGCGTGGTCCGGGCGGCTTGGAAAGGAAACGCGTTTGCGTAGTGCTTAGGCTTGGCGGCGGCGACGCACGTAAGCGAGCGTCAGGACACCAAAGCCGGCGATCAGCGCATAGGTCGTTGGCTCAGGCACATTGACCGGCAACGCGAGCGTGCCAGTGGAGATGTTACCGTTGCTGTCTTCAAACTGCACCGCAATGGCCTTGGAGAGGTCCGGCTGGTAGGCATCATAGGTGATGTCCAGGAACTCGCCGTTCAAGTTGGAGCCAAAGTAATCGATGCCGGTGATCATCCCCATATCAAAGGTGATGAACGGGTCGAGATCATCGAACAGATCAAAGAAGACCAGGCCGCCGGCATTGAACTGCCAGCCCATATCATCGATGGAACCATCGCCGGTGGTCAGCGGATTGGTGTCCGCCGTGCCGGTAGTGACGCCGTTGTCGTTGACGACGATGAAGCCGCTGATGTCGATACCAGCCAAGGGGCCAGTGGTGAAGCTTCCTGCAATCGGATCCAGTGTGATAATCCCGGCCGAGGCCAAAGGCGCGACCAAGGCGGCCGACGCAAGTAACAGGATGTTTTTCATAATGATGGAAACTTTGTTGGGTTAAAAGGTCGGAAGCGGGGCCGACGGATCGGCGTCAACCCCGCGTCAAACAAGGTTGGCTTAGATGCCGGACTCGATGCTGTAGAGCGTGACCGTGCCGCTGATTTCGTTGGCAACCGCGATGGTCGGAACGCCCAGTGGGGAGTCGGACGCCGGGATGAACTCGATGCCTTCCGGGCCGAGGTCGCCTGCTTCTTCGGTGTCTGCGTCAACCATGTAGTTACGGTTGCTGACGTAGGCCACGAACTGAGGCGTGCGCGGGTCGGTGACATTGTAGATCATGATGGCGCTCTGGCGCTCGAGGCCGAGAAACGCGTAGGTCTGGCCGTCGATTTCGGCAACGGTTAATGCTTCCGGCTCCACACCCTTGGCGTCCGAGCGCGACTCGAGGGAGTCGTTGTCGTCGTTGTTGGAGTGGAAGACATTCGGGAAGATCGACGCGGTGAACTCGTCGAGGTCGTTGTTGCCGTTGGCGCTGGTGCCACCAACCTGACGGAAGCGACCGACAACCGGGGCTTCGTAAACCGACATGGACCGGCCACCGAAGACCATCGGCACATCGATGTCGCCATCCTTATCGAGGTCGGATGCCACGAGGTTGATTTCGAGGCGGCCGAGTTGGTCGTTTTCCTGAAGCGGGGCCAGCGTACTAATAACGGCTGGGTCGAAGACGTAGGTGGTTTCACCAGCGTCGCCGATATCCTTGAAGCGGAGCTCTTCGAAGTCGCGGGCGTCACCTTCGTTGGCGGTGAGCAGGTAGCTCATGCCTTCGAATTCGACAAACGCGATCGCGTCGGGCTGGGGCAGACCGTAAAGGCCGGGCTCGAAGGTGACGTTGATCGGCTCGTCGTCTTCGCCTTCGTCGCGGTCGCTGGCATCGAGCGGAATCATACCGTAGTTGATCGTGCCAAGCGGCAGGATATTGCGCACTGCGTAACGCTTGAGGTCGATGATGGCTACCGCGTTGGCTTCTTGCAGGCCAACCCAGGCAGTCTCACCGTCCGGCGAGATGGCCACGTATTCCGGCTCGAGGTCTTGAGCCACGTTCTCGGCGAGGCCGGCGTCAATTTGCGTCAGCAGAACACCGCGTGAGCGGAGAACATCCTCGCGGCGATTCCAGCGATCGAAGGTAACTTCGGTATGGGTTGCCACGGCGAAGCTGCCGCTGAAGTCGATGATCGACACGGAGCCTTCCGGATTGTCAGAGCCAACCATTTCACCTTCGTTGGCCACGACGAGCTGGTTACCATCGGCGGTGAAGGTGAGCATGTCGGGCAGGAAGCCGACGGTGATCGGGCTACCGATCATGGCCAGCGTGCTCGGGTTGTGCAGCGTCACGACACCACGGCCAGCAACACCGGACTCGTCGGACCAGGCAATTGCCACTGCGTCACCAAGGGCACCGGTGAAGGTGTCGACGCTGTTCGGCTCGAAGTTTGGCTGAGGCGCGACAATCGCGTTGATCTGCGGTAGCTCGCCGCTGGACGGATTGCTGGCGTCGAGGACGCGGATCTCTGCGGCGGAGGCGGCGCTGCTAACCACGAAGAGGCGCTGTGTGCCTGCGTGGTAAGCGACGATTTCGGCACCGGCTTCATCAAAGAGACCGGAATTAAAGGTGGCCACCGGAGTCAGGCGCAGAGCACCGGCCGGAGCAACCGGGATGTCGTTGCCGACGGAGTCGTAACGCTCATCGAGGTTCTGGATGCGGGCGTCCTGAGTCGGGTCCATTTCCGGCTGGCTGTAGGCGAGGCCTGCCGTGCCGAAGTTGCTGGTCAGGTATTCCTGAAGGGCTTCGACTTCACCGATCTCAAGGTCGACGAGGTCACTCTGCAGATCGGCGAAGGGATAACCGTCACCACCGCCAGCGAGGAAGTTAAGGGTAACCATCTTGAACTCTTCCGTGGCAGCGCTGTCCACGAAGGCACCGTCGTCATAGATGACGCGGGTTACGCGACCGTTGAGGCCCATCAGTGCGATGGAGCGGATCATGGCCGGCGTGTCGATGCCGGCGTCATACTCGCCGTTATCGTTGCTATCGATCACCGGATAGTAGGAGAACTGCATGCCGCTGATCTGTGGGAAGCGGCCTTCGGTGCGGCCAGCGAAGCTGCGGGAAACCGCATACTCGAGCACCTCAAGGAGGTCCTGACCGGAGAGTGTGAAGGTCACCAAGCCGTTGTTGAAACGCAGCACGTTGGCGACGTCCAGCTCGGAGATTGCGCCAACCGGCTTGCTTGCTGCCGGGTTGCCTTGCGGCGGAAGGAGCTCGCCGGTGATGCCGTCAACCACGCCAATCGGGGTGCGGATGCCGCCACCGTTCTTGAAGGAGATGACGACTTCCGGATCGCTTTGTAGCGCCTTCCAAAGATTGGCGTCAGCGGTGAGGTTACCGAGGTTGGTTTCCTGCGTGCGGACGAGCTCGCGGTCACCCACCAGGTATTCAGCGGTGTAGCCGTAGATGTTGCCATCTTGCGCCAGCACGATGCCTTCGACTTCGTCGACGAGTGCCTTCACGAGACCACCACGTGTGCCAGCAGCGAAGGGAGCGGTGAGGTCACCCCAGAGGTTTTGCACCATGGCGTCGGTCGATGCAACCGGGCCGTTGATGCTGTCATCGAGGTCATTAACCACGACCAAGCCGTCGGTGTCGAACGGCACGTTCAAGCGGCCAAGGTAGCTGTATTCGCCGTCGGTGCTGACGATCAGTGTGGTGTCACCGTTGATGTCCGTGACTTGAACCGGGTAAACATCGTCGGCCACATCACCGGGGCGAAGCGTGTCGTTGGCGTCGGCCAGAAGCGTGTCCGAACCACCGGCGATAATCACGTCGACATCCGTCAGACGGGTGGCGAGGTCCTCTTCCAACGCGATTTGCTGAAGGTGGGTCACGAGGATGACCTTGTTCACGTCGTCAGCGGTTTCTGCGATGCCGTCGAGGCCGAGCAGCACCTGGTCAATGACGGGCTGAAGCTGCGTGGCAAGCAAGGCCATGTCGTTGTCATTAACACCAACCACAACCGTGCCGGACGGCGAAGAAATGACATTCAGGCGCTGAGTCGTCGCGCCGACGATGCCGACGTTCTGACCGTTCACGGAGAAGATCGCGGCTTTGCCAATCTTGGTGGAGTTGTATTGGCTTTGCGGGAACTTGTTCAGGTCTGCCGGATCGAAGGCGAAGGCGTTGCCGTCGAGGATGTCGCTCGTTACGATGCCGCTCAAGTCGGCGTCACCGGAGAAGTCGAGGTTGGCCGAAAGATACGGGAAGGTCGTGCCGGGCCATTCGATTTCCGGGCCCACGATGTTGGACGGATCGTCGATGCGGTCGTTGTCGAATTCTTCTTCGATCAGGTCGCGCAGGGTCTCGGAGCCGAGGTCGAACTCGTGGTTACCGATGGCGGATGCATCGAAGCCAACGATGTTCATGATCGTGATATCGATTGCACCATTGCGGGTTTCGATTTCGCTGCCTTCGACACCGTCAGTCAGGGAAATGCCAAAGAGGGACTCGTAGGCGTCGCGCAGGTCGTCCTCAAGTGAGAAGTCACTGGAGGCACTAAAGAACGGACCGGGGATAATGTTGTCACCCGCGGAAAGGATCATCGTGCCGTCGGCGCTACCGGGGTTTTCTTCGAAGTGCTGGGCAAGCGCCGCGAAGTTCGGCGCACGGCCGATAGCGTCGATGCCACCTTCGAGGTCGGAAGCGTGCAGGACTTGCAGCGTGTAAGAGGTCGCGCCAACACGCGGAGTCTTAACCGGTGCGCCAGTCGAGCCCGTCTTGGCGGACTTGCTGCCTGCGGAGTAAGCGAGCGTTGTGTAGCCGCTGGTGATAGAGACGGCACCCGTGGAGTGAACCACGATCTTGCCGCCGGCGGGCAGCGAGGAACCTTCACCGAACGTGAAGCCCGGCTTGTCGTCACTCAGGGTGATGATGATCGTGGTTTCTTCGATCTGGAAGTCGCCCTGAACGCCGGAGGAGATGCCCTCCAAGGCGATTGTCAGGCCGGAGAGATCATAGGCTTCTCCAGTGTCGTTGACAAAAACGGTCATTCCGTCTTCGGCGCTAATGGTGAGCGTCGAAGCAGAATCCGCGGCTTGCGCATACATCGGTGGCATCGCGCCCAGGGCTGCCAGAGACAGGCCTGAAAATAGTGCAGTCGAGAGGATTTTCATGCTGTTAGGATTTACGTTCAAAAAAAGTCGGTCTGACTTTTCGCCGTATTCAAAGGGCTCCTAAACAGCCACGGTCAACGCCCAACGCGCGTGACGCAGTTAAGATTCGGTGACGCAATGTTAAGGGATTGTGAAGTCCCTCTATCCATCAGGGATTGCGGTCGATTGTCACAAATTACGACTTAGAAACGAGGCCGTAACACTACTGAGATACCGTAACCTGCACGTTGAAAAACAGTGGCTCACCGTGGTAATCGACGGTCGCGGTGCGGAAGCCTGAAGTGTCCATCGGACTAACCGAAACGCCAGTATCGCCCCATCGAATTAAATCCGATGAAATCATCGGTTGATAACTTACACCATCCTGACCCGCATAATAGGTGAACTCGAAAACATTGCTGTCGGTGTCCAGAAAGCTGTCGAAAAACAACGGCTTGCCCGGGGCCTGGTTGAACGCATAACTCAATGCCGGCGGTTGCGGTGCCGCGTCTGGATTCTCCAGTAAGCCCGCTGCATCGAGGTGATCCGTCAACAGCCAGGTGGCAACGCGGCCGGACTGGCCGAGGTTTACTGTGCTGATCGTAGAGCCTGTCGCGTACTCCCAAGTCGGACTCGCAAAGCCGATCGCGTCGTCAAAAAAATAAGCCGTGGTTGCGGCACCCAGCGAGTCGCTGCTCAAGGTGGGCGCATCCCCCAGGAAATAGACGGCGGCCAGTCCGCTATTGCCCGCAAAAACATCGGGGTCCACGAATTGCAAACTGTCGGGCAAAGCCACGCGCACCAGAGCGCAATCCGCGAAAGCCGACTCAAACAGCAACGAAACGCCTTCTGCCATCTTTACCTCACTCAGGCTCGTGCAACCACGAAAAGCAGCCTCCCCTACTTCCATGACTCCAGCCGGGATGGCGATATTGGTCAAGGACGTGCAGTTTTGAAAAGCCTCATCGCGAATGAACAGCAGGCTCTCCGGCAATTGAATTTGTACGATGTTCGTCTGGCCCGAGAATGCGGCCAAAGCGATCTCTGTCACCGCCTGTCCGTTGATCATTGCGGGGATCACCACACTGCCGTCGGCCCCATCGTAGCCCGTGATAATCGCCTCGCCAAATTGCGTTTCATAAAGGAAGTCGCCAAAGCGAGCCGCGCTTAGCGAAGCCGCCGAAGCGCAAAGAGTCACGACGGCAAAGCCAGCCGCCCGAAGATACATTGACGCGATCATCCCTTGCCAATCGCAGGTCAGACGAAGCACTGGCAAACTCAAAAAAGAAACGATTCCGTGTCAGAATTGTGGCAGTTGGGTGAACCCGCCCGCCTTGCTTACTTTGCATTGCAAAGTAACACACTTATTTCACCCACTCAGGCAGCTCGCCGATGACGATGCCAAAGACCGGCACCAGAATAAAATATACGAGCGTCGTAACCAGGAACACACCCATCACATTGAGCGCAAAACCGCTCTTCATCATATCGGGGATCGTCAACCGGCCCGAGCCAAACACAATCGCATTCGGCGGTGTCGCCACCGGAAGCATGAACGCGCATGAGGCCGAAATCGCCGCCGGAGCCAGCAGCAGCAGCGGACTTTCGCCGAGGCCAATCGCCACCCCACCAAGGACCGGCATCAGCAGGTTGGTCGTGGCGGTGTTCGAGGTCAGCTCGGTCAGGAAGGTCACCAGCAGGCACAGGCCAAAGATCAGCACGATGACCGGCATGCCCTGCAGGAAACTCACCTGATCGATCGTCCATGCGCTCAGTCCGGATTCCTTAAAACCAGCCGCCAGCGACAGACCGCCGCCAAACAAAACCAGCACGCCCCAGGGCAGCTTGGCTGCGGCTTCCCAAGTCAGGACGAACTCACATTTTTTCAAATCAACCGGAATGCAGAACAGCGCGATAGCGCCCGCCATGGCGATGGTGGAGTCCGAGACGAAGCTGATGTGCTCATATATTTCAGGGGGCAGCAAATCGTTCAAAAAGCCGCGCACGATCCAAGCAACCGCCGTTAATACGAAGACGATCAGGGTGTAGCGCTCGCCCTTGCTCAGGCCGCCGAGCTTGGCGAGCTCGTCTTTGATGATGCCATCGCTATTGGGCAGCTCCAGGCCCTTCATTGAGTTGGCGACCTTCGTCAGCCAAAGCCAGGTGAGTGGGATGAAAATGATCACCAGCGGGCCGCCAACCATCAGCCATTTGCCGAAGGTAATCTCGTAGCCGTAAGTTGACTGCAGGTAGTTCGCGAGCACGGTGTTCGGCGGGGTGCCGATGATCGTTGCGATGCCGCCAATCGAGGCCGCGTAAGCGATGCCGAGCATCAGGTTAATGCCAAAGGCGTTCATGGCTTTCTCGGGGACGTCGATTTTGAGCGCGGCAATTTCCTCTGTCGCCTGCGAAATGATCGCTACGCCAATGGGCATCATCATCACGGCGGTCGCGGTGTTGGAAACGAAGGCGGAAAGCACCGCCGTCGCCACCATGAAACCCAGCACCAGACGACTTGGCGAAAAGCCGATGAGCTTAATAATCAGCAGTGCGATCCGCCGGTGCAGGTTCCAGCGCTGCATCGCAATGGCGATCATGAAGCCGCCCATGAAGAGGAAAATCAAGTGGTTGGCAAAGGGCGCGGTGGCGTCCGCAGCAGACATAATCTTGAGCGTCGGGAAAAGCGCAATCGGCAGCAAACTCGTCGCCGGAATTGGGATGGCCTCCGTCACCCACCAGATCGCCATCAGCGCAGCAATCGCGGCCACCTTTTGCCCGTCGGCGCTCATGCCTTCGGGAGTAGGTATCAGGAGCAAAATGAAAAATGCAAGAGGCCCGGCAATCAGGCCGAGTCGGCGCCGCAAACTGGCGGAGTCAGTAGTATCAGACATGAAGGAGAATCGCTTTTGGGGAAAGAAATAAGCAAATGGCGAATAAGACAAAATCAATGCTAATTCATGACGAGTCAAGAGGCGGTTCATCCATTAAAATTAACAATCTCTTGATTGATCAAAGAATTTCGACTTGCTTGATTACACGAATCATCTAACGCTGGCTGCATGAGAATCCCCCTCCTCGTTTCACGCCCCTGCGCCTTGGGCTTCGCCCTGCTGGCAATCGCTGGCCCGCTACTCGGCGCATTGCCGGAGGTTACGCCCGGCAGTAAACCTTTCACGATCAAGGTCAGCGCGGGCACGGTGGAAATTGACGGCCAGAGCGTCTCCGTCCAGCCGACTACCGTTACCCTTGCCCCGCAGAAGTCGGAAAATAAATCGGTCACTGCCATGACCCCGGACAACTACAATCCCGCATGGGATAACTGGCTGCCCTGGCCCGGGCAAAACCCGAAGAAGAATAAAAACGGCGCGATCACCTACGCCCCGCGTTCCGACGAAAACGGCGTGCTCATCCTCGGCCAGCCCTATCGACAATACCCGCTGGACAGCATCGTCGTGACGTCTGAGGACGGGGCGAAAACCTTCGTGCAGGGTGAGGATTACCGTGTTTTTGAGCTGAGCGGCCAGGTCGCTAATCTCGATAACGGCCTTGGCCAACCCGGCGTGGGCAAGGTCAAGGTCCGCTACCAAGAGGTGCTGCAACGCCTGGACCTGATCCAAGTCGACACCCAAGGCAAGGTAAGCGTCAAGGAGGGCAAGTCGCGCTTTGTCTGCCCGTATCTGCCCGAGCCCAACCAAGGTTGCGCGCCGCTGGCCGGGGTTTACCTGGCCCCCTGGCAATCGGCCAACGAGCCGCTGAACGCGGAGTTCATTTTACCCATCGACGCCCAGGACCCCGTGGCACCGGTCAACCCGGACGCCGTCGCCCAGACCCGTGCCAAACTGGAAAAGGGAGAACCGGTTTCCATCGCCTACATGGGCGACAGCCTGACCCTCGGTGCCGAGGCTGGCCAATGGTGGAGCGACGACACCAAGCACTGGCGCGGGCGTTTCCAGCACACGCTGAAAGCCCGCTACCCAGACGCCGACATCAGCGAGATCAAGGCCTGGCAAGGCGGCAAAGGCACGGAGTTTGGCCTGCAAGCGCTCAAGCAAACCGTGCTGCCCGCCAAGCCGGACCTACTCATCATCATGATGGGCATCAACGACGCCGACGGCCCGTCCGACGGCAGCCGCGCCAAGGTGGATCATCAACTATACAAGCAGCACATCGAGGACATCGTCTTGGCAGCGCGTCAGGCCGACATCGAAGTCATTTTGATGACCAGCATGCAGCCCTACCCGATGAAGCCTGGTGGCCACGCCGACCGTTGGCCGGACTACGTCTCCGCGCAGCACGAGCTCGCCACCAAGCACGGCGTTGGGCTGGCCGACACCTACGCCGAATGGCTCAACCTCCAGCATCGCGGCATCCCGCCCTACTCTCAGCTTCACAATTGGAACAACCACCCTGGCGAGTTCGGCCACGGCGTCATGGCCGACGTCCCCCTGCGCTTTTTCCCGGGCAACTGACGCCACCCTAGCATTCTATTAAGAATTAAAAAAACTCCCCTCCTTGCCAAGGAGGGGAGGCACGGCTTCACAAGCCGGGCAGGGGTGGTCCATTTCCTCCATGGCCAACGCTTGAACCACCCCGTCAGCGCAAGCGCAGACACCACTCCTTGCCAAGGAGGGGAGCTAAGGGCTTGTAACAAAAATCAGCAGCGGAATGCCAACCCTGTCATTCTATTGCCCAAACATCTTCCGGGCGCGTTCAAGGTCCTCCATCGTGTCGACGCCGATTGAGCGATATTCCGTCTCGACCACCGTGATCGCGAAACCGTGCTCCAAAAAGCGCAACTGTTCCAGCTTTTCGGAGGTTTCCAAGTCGCCGGTTTCGAGCGATGAATACTGCTCCAGCGCCTTGCGGGTGTAACCATAAACGCCGATATGCGCCCAGAATTTCCGCGCTGACAGCCACTCGCTTTGCGGGACGTCGCGCACAAAGGGAATCGTCGTGCGTGAAAAAAGCAGCGCCCGCGCTTCACGACCACGAGCAACCTTGACCACGTTGGGATTGAACAGCTCAGCCTCATCGGTGATCGGTCGCACGGCGGTGACAACATCGCCACCGGCATTGCGACGAGTTTCGACGAGCGCATCCAGCAGTTCGGGCTCCATGAAAGGCTCATCGCCCTGTAGGTTGATGATAAAGTCACCAGCAAGTTCGTCCAACAGGCAAGCCGCGCGGGCGGTGCCATTGGGGCATTCTTTGGGGGTCATTTTCACGGTGGCTCCCCACTCCTGCGCGAGGGTGAGCACGACCTCGGAATCCGTCGCAATGACGACCTCGTTGGGCGTTTTCATGGCCATGGCCCGCTCCCAAACACACTGCAACATGGGTTTACCCCCCAGTTCGAGCAAAACCTTGCCCGGCAGGCGACTGGACTCCAATCGGGCCGGAATAACGACGCTGATGCTTTCTTTTGGCATTAAATTAATAGGAAATTGGCTTTAGAAAGGCACATTTAGTGCCGATTCTTAGATGATAGGAGTTTCTTAAGGCCTTGACTTAGACTCAAGCCTAAGACGTTCTTAGCGCCTTTATATTTCCCGCGAATGAACCAAGTCATCCCGATTATCATCTGGTCGATCAAAGTGGCCATCCCTACGATCCTATTTCTGATCGGGGTTCAACTCCTTATTGTGAGCCACAGCAAGTGGGAGACCATCGTTGGCAAGGTCGTAGGCGTGAATGATTTGGAAATCTCCAAAACTGGATTCGTCGTGCTCAAGGTATTTGCCCTAATGTTTGTCGCGGCGGCCGTGGGCATTGCCTACGTGCTCTTCATTAAAGAGTAAATGGCCGGCCAGTCCGGTTTCCCGTGTTCGGTTTGAGGAATTGCCTCAACGCAGATCCACTGCTTTGGCCGCATTTCGGGCATGAGCTCCTCCTTCGCCTTGGCAACCAGCTCGGCCACGCTGCTTGAAGAAACCACGACCGCAGTCACCGCCTCACCCCACTCGCGGTGCGGCGCGCCAAACACGAGCGCGGCGTCAATTTCCGGCCATGAGCCCAGGCGTTTTTCGAGCAGATCGGCGTCTACCTTGCGCCCACCGGTGACGATAAACCGCCCCGCCCGGCCCAACACTTTCAGTTGGCCATCAAGCAACTCGCCGCGATCACCCGTCTCCCAGAAATCATCCACGCGCATCGCCTGCCCCCAATAACCGCGAAACAGCGCCTCGCCCCGCAGGCGAATCAACCCATCGGCGACGTCCACGCGCCAGTGCGGCAATACATCCCCCACCGCAGGGTCACTCCCTGGCGACACTTGATTGAGCGCCACCGTGGCGGCGGCCTCGGTCAGCCCGTAAGCTGTGTAAAGGGGGATACCCGCTTCGAAGGCGTCTCTCAATAGCTCCGGCGCGCTGGGGCCTCCGCCGACGAGCACCGCACGGCATTGGGACAACCAATGCCCGCCCTGGTCCAACGCACGCCTGAGCTGCGCCCCGACCACCGAGCAATGCGCGGAGCCCAAGTCAAACCCCGGCGGCGGTGTCTCCTCCAAGCGCGCATCGCACAACCAAAGCCGCCCACCGGTCAGGGCCGTCCGCAGCGCCAGCATTAGCCCGCCAATGTGACACACCGGTAGTGGGCAAATGGCATTCAGCGCGCCGCCACTCCAATGCGCCTGATAGCCCCGGACCGAGGCCATGAGCGTTGCCAGCGTATGCACGGCAAACTTGATGCGCCCGCCGGTACCACCAGTCGGTATCAATATACTGCCGGGCTCCGGCTCACCGAAATTGCCGTGAAAAGTCCGCTCAGCCGCTGCGCTGTTTGACCACACAATGGCACTGGGCGGAATCAAGGCCTCGGCCTGACGCCATTCATGCGCGCCCCAAGCCGGACTCGCCAAAAAGACAGCCCGCCCCTGCTCGATGGCCGCAAAAGCCGAGGCCAAAAAACGCACGCGGTCCGCATCGCCGATCACCACCGGACCGGCAGTGATGTTGCCCAGCCTTTTCGCGGCGGCGGCATAGGCCTCGGCAAAATGTGATTGCTGCTCAGGGCAAGCCAGCCATGGCCGTGTAACCAGTTCCTGCAATCGGCTCAGAGCTTGTCCCATACCTCGTGCTCCAGGCCATTGGGCCAGTCGGCGTTGCACAGTTCCCAGCCGATGCGCAGCGGGCAAAGGCCGTCTTCTTCCAAGGCGGAGCTTGCGTCGAGCCCCGCCGGTGCCAGCGGTGGCCAGTCCAGCGCGGCGAGTTCCCAAACGGCCTTTAAGCCGATCGCCGTCTCGAAACCCGTGGAATACACCACCCGGTTGCGCGGGTGCCCGGTCCGCCAGCGTAAATACTCCCCGCGGGAGCCCAAGAGCGACGGTTTCACGATCAGCACCGCCTGCGGAAACTGCCCGGCAAGGCGGATCAGCGACTCCACCCCGGCTATCGATTCATCCAGCGCAATGGGCACATCCATGCCCTTCGCGCGGTCAAACATCTCCTGCTCCCGGCCTACGGGCAGCGGCTGCTCAATGTAATCCACGACGTGACGATGCGCCGTGCACCAGCTCAGCCACGCAGCGTAGTCATCGTCACCCAGGCCGCAATTGGCGTCAAAGCGCAGGCGTACACCACGGGGCAAACTGGCCATTAATTGGTTCGCCAAGGCCAGCTCGTCGGCGCAGGGCAGCACACCGATCTTCCATTTGTAGGCACGGCGTCCCGAGGCCAATTGCCGCGAAAGCGTTCCGACGGCAGCCTCGCCCGCGGGCAGTAGACCCGCAATCGGCACACGCACGCCGGGTAAAGTCGGGTCGACCAGTTGCGTGACTGCGCACTCGAAGGCCCAGCGAACCGTGGGCTCGGCGACCTCCTTAATAATCGTCGGCTGCACAACCTTGCCAATGCGATCCAGCCCCAGCGCCTCCGGGAGCGGCTGGTTGGCCAGTTGACGCGCCAGCTCGGGGGAAAACCACGGAATAGGCGCGATCTCGCCATAGCCGGTGCGACCGTTTTCCATGGATAAGCGGATCACCACGCCCTCGCGCTCCGGCCACTCTCCGTGCGCTGTTTTGAGCGCTTTTCGAAACCGGCGACGATAGCCACGGTACTCGAATTGGAGATGCTGATCAGGCGACAAAGGGGTCATGGAGAATAATGAAGCTTTTCACTTGCCGAGGTTAGGCGCCAGCCCATAATTCCCAACGGCAATACACATTGCCATGAGCGAATCCATCGACCAAGCATTTTACAAGAGCGCCGAACAATTTTTTATCGCCAATTCTGGCATCGCGCTCACGTATGACGACGTAACCCTGGCCACCCGCCACTCAGCCGTTTTGCCGCGCAACACGGTCACTGAGGTGGAGCTTTCCCACGGCCTGCATTTGTCCCTGCCCATCATATCGTCGGACATGGACACCGTCACCGAAGCCACCATGGCCATCGCCATGGCCTCCAACGGCGGCCTCGGGCTCATCCACTACAACATGAGCGAGCGCGAGCAGATCAAGCAGGTAGCCCGCGTTAAAAATAACATCCATGGCCTGATTCAGGACCCGATCAAGATCGGCCCCGACGCCTACATTGCCGACGTCCTCGAAATCATCGAGGAAAAGGGCTATAAGTTCAGCACCTTCCCCGTTGTCGAAGACAGCGGCAAGCTCCTCGGCCTTCTGCCCGGACGTGTCGTCAAGGAACGCTACCGCGACCGCAAAGTCATCGAGGCCATGACGCCTCGCGGTGATGTTTACACCATCTCGACCAAGACCATCGAAGATGACCCCATCGCGGCGGCGGATAAGTTTTTCAACGACCATCTGGGCATTCACAAGCTGCTCGTCGTCGATGAGCAGGACCGCCTCCACGGCCTGTTCACACTGAGCGACATCGAGCGCATCAACGACGAACAACGCGCCAACGTCAAACCGGCGCGCGACAAGGAATTCCGCCTCGTGTGCGGTGCCGCCGTATCCGCCCCGCGCACCAGCGAGGGCGACCTCGACCGCGACCGCATCATCGGCCACGTCGGTGCCCTCGTTAATGAAGGCCTCGACGCCGTGGCGATCTCCACTGCCCACGGCCACAGCGAAGGCGTCGGCCAGGCCATCCGCCTGATCCGAAGCGAATTCAAGGACCTGACGATCATCGCGGGCAACGTCACCAGCGCCGAAGGCGTGGGCTTCCTCGCTGAGGCAGGTGCCAACGCGATCAAGGTCGGCCAGGGCCCGGGCTCCATTTGCACGACGCGCATCGTCGCCGGCGTCGGCATTCCCCAGCTCACCGCGCTCTACGTGTGCAGCCAGGCCGCCAAGAAATATGGCGTGAAGATTCTCGCCGACGGCGGTATCACCAAGAGCGGCGACATCGTTAAGGCCCTCACCCTTGCAGACGCCGTCATGTGCGGCAGCCTGCTCGCCGGTTGCCGCGAGGCACCGGGGCAGATCCTCGAAATCGACGGCAAACTTTACAAACAATACCGCGGCATGGGCAGCCTCGAAGCCATGAAGGCCGGTAGCGCCGCCCGCTACGGCCACGCCAGCAAAGACAGGAACCGCAAGATCGCGGCCGAGGGCATTGAAGCACTTAAGGAAGTATCCGGTAGCGTTGACGCCGTGCTCGACCAGCTAACCGGCGGCCTCCAAAGCGGCATGGGCTACCTCGGCGCAAACAACCTCGCCGAGCACAAGGAACGCGCCCGCTACATCCGCGTCTCCCCCGCCGGCCAACGCGAAAGCGCCCCCCACGACGTCGTCGAAGTCAAAACCACCAAGGAGTAGGCGGATCCAAAAAAGGAACGCGAATTTCCACATTCGCATCACGCGCTGATGGTGACTGGAACCATGTATGATAGATAGTAGGCGAATGTGGAAATTCGCGTTCCGCCAAGCATCCGCCACTCCGCCACCATTTAAAACCCAACCCCCTTCTCCATGCTCAAATTCTACGAATACGACAAGTGCTCCACCTGCCGCAAGGCGCGCAAGTGGCTGGACGAACATGGCGTTACCTACGAGCGCCTGCCGATCCGCGAGACACCGCCCTCCCCTGCCGAGCTGCAGACCATGCTCGATGCCTACAATGGCGAGATCAAGAAGCTGCTCAACACCAGCAGTGGCGACTACCGCACCAGCGGCATCAAAGACGAGCTCTCCGACCTGACGAACGATCAAGCCTTTGCCCGGCTTCAGCAGACCGGTAACCTCGTCAAACGCCCGTTCCTCATCGGCGACGGCGTGACACTGGTCGGCTTTAAGGAAACCGAGTGGGTGGCGCAAGTCGGGTAGATGGGAGATTAAAAATTAAAGGAAAAAGATTAAAGTGAAGATGGCTCACTGCTGTGATGAGATGGATGCTGCGGTAAGCCACAACTGTAGTGAGCATCCTAATCCCTACGATTGTCCTGATCGGACGATTATACATTTAGAGCGACAGAACGCTTATGGGCTAATCATGCACGACGGCGGGTCGTCCTATGTTGAAATTGCTTTCTGCCCGTTTTGTGGAGCGCAATTGCCGATTAAAAATCGTAAATAGACCAAACATTTCGCTTGCCAAGGGCGCACGAATGCCCATTGTCGCGACCCAAGCTACCCGGGATTGTCCCGAAAAACGGCCGCCTCAGGCGGCGTTTGGCTCCTGAACCGGTCTCCGTCGATGAGTGATTGTTTCAGATTCACATCACTTCATCGAGAGCGCCCGCCACTTTAATTCCGGCTTCACAGCCTGCGGGCATACAGACCTATATGAGCGAAATGCCTTCCTTCGAGGCTCTGCCACTGGCGGAGCCCCTGCAACGCGCTTTGCGCGAAAAGCAATATACCACGCCGTCACCGATCCAAGCACAGGCTATCCCGCCGCTGCTGGAAGGACGTGACCTGCTTGGCTCCGCGCAAACCGGCACCGGTAAAACGGCCGCCTTCGCGCTGCCGATTCTGCACCAACTGCACGAGAACCCACAGCGCCTGATCAAGAAGCAATTCCGTGCACTGATCCTGTGCCCAACCCGTGAACTCGCCGTGCAAGTCGGCAAGAGTTTTGAAACCTACGGTCAGCACCTGCGCCTGTCGACGGCTCTCGTCTATGGTGGCGTTGGCGCGGCTCCGCAGATCAAAGCGCTGCGCCGCGGCGTGGACATTCTGGTGGCCACTCCGGGCCGCCTGCTCGACCTTTATGAGCAGGGCCATTTCAACTTCGATGGCGTAGAGTTCTTCGTGCTAGACGAAGCCGACCGCATGCTCGACATGGGCTTCATTCACGACATCAAGAAGATCATCTATAAGCTCCCAGTGGAGCGCCAGTCGTTGTTCTTCTCGGCCACGTTCTCCAAGAACGTCACCGATCTGGCCAACGAGATTCTCGACAACCCGGCCGAAGTCCGCATCGCACCGGAAAAGCAAACGGCCGACGCCGTTGACCACCGCATGTGCTTCGTCGACAAGGACGACAAGATGCTCCTGCTCGAAAGCTTGCTCGACGAGCAGCGCGAAAAGCCGGGCGACCACTTGACCCTCGTCTTCAGCCGCACCAAGCACGGTGCCGACCGTCTGGCCAAGCATCTGACCCGCGCCGGTCACAAGTCGGAGGCCATCCACGGCAACAAGTCACAAGGTGCCCGCCAACGCGCACTGGAAAACTTCCGCCGCGGCAAAGTCGGCATCCTCGTGGCAACCGACGTCGCCGCTCGCGGCATCGACGTGAAGAACATCACCATGGTCGTGAACTTCGATTTGCCCGACGAACCCGAAGCCTACGTACACCGCATCGGTCGCACAGCCCGTGGCGGTGCCGAGGGTGTGGCCCTCTCCTTCTGCACGAGCAACGACATGAACGAACTTCGTGCCGTAGAGCGTCTCATCAAGCAGCAGATCATGACGCATGACGCACATCCCTTCCACCAGCCCAAGGTTGAGTCCCGCCGCGAAAGCGGCGGCAAGCCCGGCCAAGGCAAGCGCTTCCAGCGCAAGGGCAAGGGCGGCTTCAGCGGCGGTGGCGGCGGCTTCCGTGGCAAAAGCGGCGGTGGTTTCCGCGGCAATGGCGGCCCACGCGGCAAGCGTAACTTCCATGCCAAGCGCGGCCCACGCAGCGCGGCAGCCAATGGCTAATTAGCCAAAGCACCCATTTTCCAATAGCCCGCTCAATTGAGCGGGCTATTTTATTGGGTAAGGACGGTTGCCACGGCCCTCCGGTTTCATTCAGTTGGACAATCTATTTTCATTATGCACAGTAACGGACGGTTGAGAGCAACCGCCCCTGCCTTATCGATTTCCTCTACGCATGCTAAAACCGCTAGGCGAAGCCATTACCCGCAAACTGCCGACCGACTGGGAGACGCCCCGGCCGGAAGTTGGCTGGAGCCGCAAGCCGGAGCTCGCGGCATCATTGGCCGCGTGCAAGGAATCCACCCGCGAGCACGCCACGAGCTTCTTCTTCGCGTCCTTTCCCCTACCCGCCGAAAAGAAATGCGCCGCCTATGCAGTGTATGCATTCTGCCGCTGGGTGGACGACGTGATCGACGAAACGCCTCCCGCCGAGCAGCCAGATCTCGCCGCATTGCAAGCCGAGCTGGATAAGATGCTTGCCGGAAAAAGTAACCTGCCCTTCGCGCACGCCTTTGCCGAGGTCACACGCCAATACGCCGTGCCGACGAGCTTTTACGTCGATCTCATGGAAGGCTGCTGCTGGGACCGCAAGCCGGTGGAGTTCGTCGACTGGGCCGAGCTGGAACTTTACTGCTACCACGTGGCATCCGTCGTCGGCCTGATCATGAGCCGCATCTTTGGCCTCAAGGACATCGAAGGCGTGCCGCGCGCGATCGAAATGGGCATCGCGATGCAGCTCACGAACATCCTGCGCGACGTCGCCGAAGACTTTGCCCGCAACCGTATTTACCTGCCCCGCGAAGAGCTGGAACAGTTTGATCTAAGCCGGGATTTTCTTGCCGCGCCAGACGCCAACGATCCACGTTGGCAAAAGTTCATGCGTTGGCAAATTGACCGCGCGCGCGCCTACTACCGCGCTGGCGAAACCGGATTGCCCTACCTCGACGGCGACGGCTCACGCTTTTGCGTGAAGCTAATGAGCCGCGTTTATGGCGGCATCCTTGGTGCCATTGAGCGCAAGCATAGCGACGTCTTTGCTGGCCGATGCTATGTGCCTACGCCACGCAAATTGTCGATCGCGCTGCGTTCACTGGCGAGTTAGGCGACGTCATCAAGTCGTTGCCTCACGATGTAGGGCTCGCGCTTGCGCGATGCCGCCATTGCCCCATAGCCAGCAGGTTGCGGCGTCGCGCAAGCGCGAGCCCTACATTCGAATGTATTCCCGACATGCATGGCTAACCCGTTCAATGAAGCGGCATGTCAGCAGATTCCGACACACTCAATTACTTCTTATACCACGCGCCTTTGGCGTCCTGGAGCCACAAGCCGTTGGCGGCACCTTTGGATATTTGCGCGGCCCGCTGCTGGCCGACTTTATCCACCGTCACACCGGCATTTTTAGCGATGGCCGCATAGACGGTTTTACGGTCGGCGTTTTCCGCGGCAATGAGCTTCGTTTGGTCGGGGCTCAGTGATCCACGCGCTTCGACGTAACCCTGGTTATTCTCACCGATCAGGCCCTGTGACCAGAGCGATTCAATCTGTGGTTGGCGCTCCTGCATCGACTTTTTAATCGCGCCAAGGTCGGCCGCTTGTGCGGTGATGGCGAAGAGGAGGGAAAGGAAAAATCCAAGAATTGCTTGCTGTTTCATGACTGAAAAATCGTTGGGGTTATTGACCGCGGGCGTCTTCGGAAGCGTCCTCCGTGATGAGCGATGACTGCTGGTCCAGATCGCCGAAGAAGTCGTCCAGCTCACGTTCCACTTTCAGGTTCACATCGACGGTAATGTGGATCGGATCGATCTTGTGATGCGTTTCGACTTTGTGCTCCGTCTGGATGCACCCGCAAAGAACGAACGAAAATATCGCCGCCAGAAAATGTGGTTTAAGCATACGTTGAATGATAACCCATGCATGCGTGGCGTCAACTACGGTGACCTCAAATTACATACGCTGCTGGATTTTTAACACGAGATTGATCGTCTCGATCACGTCCCCGGTTACGGGGACATCGAGCACAACGGGCACCGCTGTGCCCTTTACCTCGCCCTCGCCTTCGAGGGAAATAGTCACCTTTGCCGGAGCACTCCGCTGGGTCTCAGTCACGTCCAGGCGAAACTTGGTCATCTTTAAATCCCGCATGGCGAGCTCCGTCAAAACCGTGGCACCGTTGGGCTGTTTCAGTAGCGTGAGGACGTCTTTGCCCTGGGCGAACTCAACGGGGTTCAAGTTCGGGTCCTGCGTAACCCAGCCCTGTTTGTAAAATTGAAAACGGCCGGTCGTGCCAGGCTTCATCTCCAGGTATCCCGGCAACAGCCCTTCAATCTCAGTGCCAAAACGCAAGCCCAGCTCACCCGAAACCGTGCCAATGATCCGCCCATCGAAATCCGGCATCAGCGCAGCCAACTCTTCCAGATTCACCGCATCGAAGCGCACTTTGATCACCAGGGAACGCGGTGGCAACGGACTGCCGGTGATGGTAATCGTCAAGCGGCCATCGAAGGCTTTCGCTTCCAGCGTCGCGTCGAGTTCCGGTGCGCGCGCCGGTTGATAAGTAAAAGTCAGGCGGCCTTCGTTGGCGGATAATTCCCCTTGGCTAAACTGATCAAAGCTAAGCGTCTGCGGCGCAAACACGCCGAGCGGTTGCAGCGATATCGGGTCCAGGGCACCACGCAGACCCTCGATCCGCCCGGCACCCGCGCTCCAGGACAAGCTCGCCGGGCTGAGCGACATGCGTGCGCTGAGGGACTCGCCTAGCTGGCCGTAAACGGCAGCCTCCGCTGCGTCGGATTGCAACTCGGCACCCGCGACCGATACCGTCAAAGGCAAGGCCTTGGCTGAGGCGCGCACGGATTGCGGTTGGCCGTTGCCGACCGTTGCGGTAAGTGAGGCGTCGCCCGCCAGCGTCAGGTCTTTCATCACCTCGGGCAAGGCGAGCCCCAGGCTTGGCGCTTGCTTTAGCCAATGGGTCAATGCCTCCAGCGACCAACTGGCTTTTACCGATCCACTTTGCGATGCAAAGTTCGCAACCCCACTCAGGTCGAGCGGCTTGCCCTCGCCTTCCAAGCTCAGATCAAAACTCGTGCGCGGCGCAAAGTTGACATCCGCCGACGCCGCAAACTGCTGTCGCCAGTTGCCCTTTTTCAAGGTGATGTCGGCCCCCTGCACCAGCACCTGCATCAGCGGAAAATGCTCCGGCAATTGCATTGGCGCAGAACCGCCCGCCCCCTTGCCCGCTTGGCCGAGTAGCGCATCCAGATCGACAAACAGATTCGAGTGGCGAATGGTGACCGTGTCCACGCTTTGCCGTCGTAGTTGGCCCACGGCGTAGTCGACCTCGATCTCGGTGTCCGTAAGCTTGAGGCCAGGTGCCTTGATTTCCTGGATGTCAATCAACGAGGCGTTCAGGCCAACCTCACGCATGTCTACCTTCGCAGACTCCAGTGGTGCCTCCGCCAGGATCGGCGGCAGGATCGCATTCACCGCCGACGTGACCCACCAGCGAAAGGTAAACAACACCACCGCCGCCAGCAAGCCAACCGACAGCGCGATCAGCCAGATGACTCGCAGAACACGACGCATCCCACTAAGCTATGCGAAATGCCTCGCAAATCAAGCCCACCGAAGTGTCGATGGTTTACGTCATTCAAATAGACGACCGGCGAAGAAGAGTATTCACCAGACGCAGCCAGCGTGATTGCTTGGTAAGACTCAACGTTAACTAGGCTGGCGTTCAGTTATCCCAGCCTGCTGAATCGTCCGAAAAATAAACATGCCACCAAACAGCGCCGGCACCAGCGTAATGGCATAGAGCAACCAACTGGAGCTGACTTTGCCCCTAGTAATGGCGCTCTCAGACGCGTTCGCCGGATCATACAGTATCTCGATCGTTTTACCCTTCGGATATTGCTTCACAAGCTCATCTACCGCCGCTTCAGAACTCTCATACATACCCACCGTGTAGCGGTCTCCGATGTAGGCGATGCCATCCACAGTATAGTCGTAAGCAACCTTAAAATGGTAGCTAACTTCGGTCCGATAGCTGTCCCCTGACTTTACTTTGCGCGTGGTCTTCTGCTTGGTGCTGTCCACCACCGTTGCCGGAATAGTTTTCCAATGCGCAGACTCGTACCAGAGCTGTTGCTGCTCCAGACCCACCTTCAAAATGAAGGCCGCCGCATACAGCAACACCGCGCCGATGATAAACGGTTTCCACTCTCCGCGACGCACCGCCACGAGGATGGCCGCCAATGCAAGAATGCCCGTAACGATGACTGGGATAGACATTTCCACAGCATGGCGTGCCACGCCGCCGCGCTTCAAGGATATATGTCCCCGCTAACGCGCCGCCAACAGGTAACGCCCCAGAATGCGACGCGACATCACCGGATGATGCGGCTCCAGCGCGACCACCGGTTGCTCAAAAGCATCGGTCGGCATTTGGCGTTTGTCAGCAATGATAAAGCTACAATCGGCTGCGTCATGCGCATCGTGCAACTGGAGGCCCAAGCTGGCAAGGTTGCCCCGCACCGCTTGTGCCCAGGCCGAGTCATCCAGCGCGACGCCGACTTGCTGGCCAGCCAGCTCCTCGAAGCCAAGCTCCTTGAACAGGCCCTTTTTCTTGGAAGAGGTCAACGGGAGCGTTAATTCAAACAACGCGCCGTGACCGGTATTGGTGGCGATCACGTCGCCACCCATTGCCTTCGCCATGCGTTTAACAATGGCTAGCCCCAACCCGGCACCTTCTTTGTGCCGCTGCTTAACGTCGCGCACGAAAGGCTCAAAAATACTATCCAACATGTCCGGCGGGATGCCGGGCCCGGAGTCTTCCACCTTGAAGCGCACCATGCCATCGCCATCGGCCAAGACCGTCAGCGTGACCTCGCCCGCTTCCGTAAACTTGATCGCGTTGCCCATCAGGTTGAGCAGGATTTGCCGCAGCTTTTCCGGGTCGCCCACCATATCGCCCGCCAAAGGGGCCTGGATGACACTGAGCAGGATCAGGCCCTTGCCGCGCGCACTGGACTCCAGTAGCTCCATCAACGGGTCGGTCACGTCGTCAATGAGGAAATCAATTGCCGCAATCGCGATGCGCCCCGATTCGATTTGGTCGATCCGCAGTAGCTCGTCCACCATCCGCAGCAGCGACTTCCCGGCGGAGCGAATCGCCATCAGGCTACCGCGTCGCTCGATGTCTTTTTCATCATCCAGTAGCAGTTCGGAGAAGCCCAGAATGCAGTTCAACGGCGTGCGCAAGTCATGGCTCACCTGTGCCACGAATTGACGCTTGGCACGGTTGGCCCGCTCCGCCGCATCCTTGGCCTCAATCAGTTGCAGACTGGTGCGCTCATGCTCCTTCACCTCGTTGCGTAAACGCCGGTTGAGCCGCCACAAAGGAAACAACACGCAGAAGGCAATTACCGCCAGCAGTACCGCCGCGCCCGAGCTGATGTAATACCAGGTCAGGTCCGGCTTCAGGTTTTTCCGATACAGAAAGCCATCCAGCGAGATCGCATCACGGAGCATGCCCAGCTCAATAAAGGTATCGCGAATGTGCTCCCAGCGCCCTTCATACATGTATCCGATCGGAATCAGCTCCGGGTGCATCAGGTCGGCCATGCCCTGCGCTTCGAAGAGCAACGCCTCGCGAGAGGACTTGGTGGGCCACTTTTCAAGGATCAGGTCCACGGCTTCCTCCGGATTCGCCATGGCATCCTGCCAGCCCTTCAACGTGGCCGCGTAAAAACGTTCCACCAGTTTGGGGCGTTCCTCGATCATCGACTTTGTCGTAAACAGACAGTCGCCATAAAAATCCACTCCGCCCGAACGCGGGCTGAAATAAAAATAGTCAATCCCGGCCTCCTTCAAAAAGTAAGGCTCAGTCGTCGAGTAGGCCGACATCGCATCGACCTCACCGGAGATCAGCTCCTCCACCCCGGAGGTGTGCTGAAGATACTTCAGCGAGTCCGCCGGCACACGCTCGCGCTTGAGGTAGGCGTAAATTTCGCTGGCCTGCGGCTCGATCATGACCCGTTTGCCCACGAGGTCCGACACGTCACCGAGGCCGGATTCCTTCGTGGTCAAAATCATATATGGCGAGTGCTGGAAGATCACGCCCAGCACTACCACCGGCTTGCCCTCGGCAAAAGCCAGCAGCACCTCCGGCGTGCCGATGCCGAAGTCTGCCCGCCCTTGCAGCACCACGTCCTCCGGGTCCACGTGGGAGCCGCCCTCGATTAGCTCCACGTCCAAGCCGACATCGCGATAATAGCCCTTTTCCAAGGCCGTGTAAAAACCCGCAAACTGAAACTGATGCAGCCATTTGAGCTGCACGGTTACTTTTTCCAGCCGCTTTTCTTCATGCGGGCCATCATCGTGCGCGAGCAGCGCTGGCGAACACAACAAGCACACCAAGGTCGTCACTAAAAACGACCCCCGCCAAACGATTAGGCATTTATCTATCAAAAAACGCATGCTTTACCCTATTATCAATCGGCCACAATGGTAGATACTCAAGTAAATTCTACCATCGCCTATCATCGCACTCAACCCGAAAACCCCACATGATGAAGAGCCGCCACCCGGCATACTTATTCCCCGCGCACTGTCCAGGTATGGCCTGAAAAACATTCCCTAATCCAGTTTACAGCGGGCCAATCACGACTATGGTTAAGAACAACCACCTATGGCTCTAGAAGAATCGATTATCGAATTACTGGGGAAAAAAGATTATTCCCCGCTACGCCAGGACGAACTGTCTGACGCCCTCCTGCTCCGCAAAACCGAGCGCAAGCAACTGCGCCGAACCCTGCATAAACTGCTCGACGAAGGCGTCATTGCCCGCGTCAAGAAAGACCGCTTTGTCCTCCCCAAAGACGCCGACCTCGTCGCCGGCGACATCAGTTTCCGCCAGAGCGGCTCCGCCCGCGTCTTCCCCGAGCAAAAGCCCGGGCAGGCCACCCGTGAGCCCCTGGAGATAAAAGCCGAAGACACCGGCCTGGCCATGCACGGCGACAAGGTCCTCGTCCGCGTGGATGACTTTGAAAAACGCTTCCACGGACGCGACCGCGGCAACCGCCGCCGCAGCCAGTTTGACAACATGCAGTTTGGCCGCGTTATCCGCATTTTGCAGCGCAAGCGAGAGACCTTTCCCGGCACCCTGAAACGCTCCCGCATGTTCTGGTATGTCATCCCGGACGACCCGCGCATCATCCAGGACATCCTCGTGCCGCCGCCCGAACAGGCAACTTTTCTGCCGCGCCCCAAGGAGGACGACAAGGTCATTGTGCGCATGCTCGAATGGCGTCAGCGCCACCTCAACCCCGAGGGCGAAATCATCGAAGTGCTCGGCCAGACCCACGAGCCGGGTGCCGAGTTCAAGGCGTTGCTGCACAAGTTTGACCTCTCCCCGGAGTTCCCGCAGGCCGTCAGCGAGCAGGTGCTCGAAGTCTCGCCCAAGGTCACCAACAGCGACATCGGCAACCGCTTTGATGCGCGCAAGATCTTTACCTTCACCATCGACCCGGACGACGCCAAGGACTTCGACGACGCCCTTTCCATCGAGTATAAAAAAGGCGGTGGCCTGAAGATCGGTGTGCACATTGCCGACGTCTCCGCCTACGTGAAGCACAACACGCCGCTCGACCGCGAGGCCCAGAAGCGCGGCAACTCCACCTACCTCGTCGGCTGCGTGATCCCCATGCTCCCGCACGCGCTCTCCAACGGCATTTGCTCGCTCGTCGAGGCCGAGGACCGCCTCGTGAAAACGGTCTGGCTGGACTTCGACGCCAAGGGCGCTCTGCGCAAAAAGTCGTTCTCCAATTCCGTCATCCGCTCCAACAAGCGCCTCACCTACGCCCAGGCCCTGGCGCTGCTCAAGCAAAGCGACTTGGAGAAAATCCGCGCCACGCCCCTGCCCGCCGCGCACCAAACCGGCTCCACCGGCCGCGCGCTCAACGAGCTGCAAGACAACGAGCTGGAAGACCTGCAAAAGGGCGTCCGCGCCCTGTGGAAAGTTGCCTCCAATCTGCGCCGCGATCGCTTTAAAAAAGGCAGCCTCGAGCTCGATATGCCCGAGGTGAAAATCTACGTCGATGAGGACGGCTACGCGGACAAAATCGTCCAGCACGAATACGACGAGAGCCACCAGCTCATCGAGGAATACATGCTCCTGGCCAACGAAGTCGTCGCCAAAGAGTTATCCCACGCGCAGCTGCCTTACCTGTCCCGCGTTCACGACGAGCCCGAGCCCGAGAAGCTTGATGAGCTCCGCCAGCAAATGGCCATCGCGGGCATCAAATGCGGCGACCTCACCAAGCGCAGCGAAGTCACCAAGCTGCTCAAAGCGATCAAAGATCATCCGCAGGGCTACACGCTGCGCATTAGCTTTTTGCGCAGTCTCAAGCAGGCCTGCTACCGCGCCGAAGCCGACGGCCACTACGGCCTGGCCAAGCAATTTTACGCGCATTTCACCTCGCCGATCCGCCGCTACTCGGACCTGATCGTGCACCGCATTTTTGACTTTCACCTGGTCAAATCCGGCAACGACAGCGCCCCCTCGCGCCCGCCCAAAATCTACGCCAAGAACGAGCTCGACCGCCTCGGCGAGCACGTCTCGATCACCGAGCGCAACAGCCAGGAAGCCGAGCGCGAGTCGAACAAGATCAAGCTCCTCGAATACTTCGAGCGCGAGGCCGAGCGCCCCGAGAAAAACGAGTTCGACGCCGTCATTACCGACGCCCGCAACCACGGCCTCTTCATCGAGCTCACGCAAACGATGGCCTTCGGCATGGTCCACATTTCCACCTTGCAGGACGACATTTACCACGTCGTCGACGGCGGCCAAGCCTTGCTCGGTCGCAAGCAGCAAAAGCGCTACAGCGTCGGCGACAACGTCAAGGTGGTGATCGAACGCATCGACCGCTTCAAGCGCCAGATGGACTTCCGCCTCACCGACCAAATCGAGGACAAGCCCCGCCGCGGCGGCCGCGGTGGCCCACCCCGGGGCCGCAGCCAAGGCAGCCGCAGCTCAAGCAGCCGTAGCCAAAGCAGTCGGGGCCAAGGCGGCCGCAGCCAGGGCAGTAAAAGTAGCTCCAGCGGCAAGAGCAGTCAGGCAGGTAAGCGCAACCCTAGCGGCAAAAGCAGTCCCGGTGGCAAAAGCGGCGGCCGCGGCCAGCGCAAGCGCAACAAGTAGCCGCGCCTCGCCCACCCCCTGCTCGCTCCCACCAACGCAGCACCGGGCCACGGAAACACTCCAGCCAACCGAAGCAACGGAGGCAACCATAGCAACGGAGGCAACCATAGCAACGGCACCAACTGAAGCCATGGTGCCAACGGAAGCAACCGAGCCAAAATAGCGTTTCCCTACGCTGTGTTTTGCAAAAGCCCTATGCTTCTTTTCCGAAAAGCCTACTGGGGCTTTTTCAAAAAGCCCTATGCTATGTTTTCAAAAAGCAGCATGCTGTGTTTTGAAAAAGCCACTACTGTTGTTTCCCCAACACAACCACTGTTGTTGCGTCAACATAGCCACTATTGTCAGAGCAACAACAGTGGCTATGTTTTTAATTCTCCGCAGTAGGCAATTTCCGTTGACCAGCACGGCGTCGGTTTATGTTCCATGAGCTGCTACTCAATCATTACCATCAAGTCACGAACCGAAGAACCAAACAAAACCAAGATAAACCAGCTCATAACAAGTTCAAACCTTGACCAACATGACCTTTACAGCCACTCTCGCGCTACGAAACACACCCTGCATGCAGCCAGTTCGTAAGTTTAGAGGTGTGATCGATAATACTGTTCAGAAATAAAATTATGAAACTCACATTACAACTCGAAGACTTGCAGGATGCACTAAAGCTCGGTGCGATCTCTCCGATCGTTGAAGAAGCTCAAAAAACAGTCCATATCAAACGGGGAACTGTTGAAGTCGTGGAATACGGAACAAAAATCGGAATATATAATGACCTCGGAAAGCTAAATCAGTTCTTCGTCTCGCTTGGTGACGTAGACACTATAAGAACTGATTTTATCATGCGCATGGAAGCCTTCAACCTAGTTGGCGATATGTTAGCCAGCAGCCCAACCTCAACGACTTTCACAACAGGAACGAAGAAAAATGGGTATAAGAGAATATTTATCGATGAGATCGAAAAGCGGAAGGCAATACTCTTTGATAGCACTGATGAGTTCATTGAGTTTGGGCTATCCAGCGAGACCAAGTGCAAGATCGAATACCTAGAAAGCAAATAATCTGAACCAGTCGATTGTCTCAATTCCTTTCGCGCTCCGCGCTTCAGTCTTGAGACATCTCTAGGTTGTGCAAAAAATGAAAGCTAAAGTCTTTATTAGTTGCGGCCAGGCATCAGCCGATGAACGAAAGGTCTCAGAAGAAGTTGCCTCTTGGCTGCAATCTGAAGGCTATGAGCCATATGTCGCGATCAAGGTTCAAAGCATATGCGATTTAAACGCCGGAATCATCGGAGAACTTAAGAGTTCGGATATTTATCTCTTTATCAATTTCCAGAGAGAAAAAGTTATTGGAGCTTCGGGAGAATTCAACCGAGGTTCAGTTTACACGAACCAAGAGTTGGCAGTTGCTTACGCTCTCGGATTCGAAAAACTCTTGGTAATCAATCAGAAGACGACAAAAAAGGAGGGTGTCCTTGATTTCATTGTATGCAATACGCCTGAGTTTGAGCGTCCTGACGAGGTGCTTGGAATCGTAAAGCAAGCAATTGTTGATGCTCGATGGAGCAGTAGTTATTCTCGTCACCTCCGACTGGAAAAGGTCGAATGGGGACCAAATGTGCGCTATGGTGATCACACCGGAAATCGCTTGGTCCGAGTATTATATGCGAAGATCAAGAATCCAAGAAGTGATATTGGAGCATCCGATGCAAGCGTTCGCTTGGCGCATATCAAAAATATTTCAGACGGCTCATCAACGGAGTCGCCAGATAGAAGTCCTTTAAAGGTTACTGGATCAGGCAGCTCATACGCTCAAGCAATTTTCCCTGTTTCTGAAGGAAGCGTCGATCTCTTGGCGGTGAACCTTGAAAACCAATGCGAAGTATTTCTCAATAGCCATCTCGACGTTGTGCCTCGAATGCCGATTATTAGGGGCATTGGAAGTTATGAACTAACATTTGAAGCATTTGCCTTTGGGTTTCCGATTAGGCTATTCCGAATTAAAGTGGAATTAACCGGCAGTATTGATTCAACAACTGCTGTTATCGTAGTATAAAATTACAATAAAACGCTTCTGGACAACGTCCCAAATGCGCAGGAAATACGAATCGCGCTACTTTTTCAGCGGGTAGAACTTCACCCAGTCGATGTGGTAGTCTGCGTCTTCCTGGGTGGGGCCGTGGATCCACTTGGGCATCGTCCAGGAGTTGAAGAACATCTCGTAGCCCTCGTTGGCGTAGACCTCCTTGGTGTATTTCCACTCGTGCAGGAACTTGCCGTCGATGTGCCAGATGATGCGGTCGGGCAGCACGTCGAAGCCCCACTCGTGGTAGTCGTCCGAGGGGTTGAAATCCAGGGTCGGGTTGATGCTGAGGTAATTGTCAAAACCCTTGGCATGGATCGCGAGGTGGACCGCGCCCTTGTCCTTGCCAAAGGTGTAAGAGAGCAGCTCGATATCGATCTCGAAGCCGGTGCCGTCGTTGTCTGGTTTCTCGGTGGTCAGATCGTCCCAATCCTTCGTGAACATGCTATTGAGCGCGCCGGGAACATCGGTGGGCTTCAGGCGAGCCACCCAGCGACCATAGCCGAATTCACGCGCACTCTGCAGGGAGCCGCCCAAGTAAGGAGGGCCGCCCTTGAGGATCGTTTGCACGAGGTTTCCGGAATCGTCGACGTAGCAGCGCTCGGGGCTCATCAGGGTGCCGTTTTGTTCCCAGCTCGCTACGCGCCAAGCGCTTTTGTTCGGCCAGCCGGGGTCAAAGTTATCGACAAACGACGGCTCGTCGGCAAAGCCACCTTCGGCCAAGGTCGCCACGGGCGGTGCGGTATTCATGTAAAACGGCTTCACTTCGGCGGTGATCTTCTCGTACTCCATCGCCTCATGGCCGGTGCCTTGTTTCGCTTTTGGCGTGAGCGTGACGATGCCCGATACGGTCTTGTTTTTCCACTCGCCATCGGGTGACAAATACAGGGCCAGGCTCACACTTTTCAGGTTGGGCTTGGTCTTCGATATGGTGACGTTGAACTCGAATGACTTTGGTGCCGTAACATCCTCATTGATATTGAGCAGTTGCAGGAAGCCGCCGAATGCACCGCTGTCCTTCAGCCAGTTCGCATTCATGACGAGCTTCGTCGGCCCGTCCACTTTCAGCACGTCGACCTTGACCGGGAATGCGACGCCTTGCTCATATTCCGTTGGCGCGGTGACCTTTGCCCAGTCACCAAGGGTTATTGTTTGCTCCGCTTGTACTCCTGAAACGAGCAACAACAATAGGGTAAGGAATCCGAGGTAACATTTCATACGACTCAGCTTCAACGCGCCAAGAAGTGAAGTCAAGAACCTCAATCATTCTAATGATCGACATAAAGATGCACTAATCCGTTATATTCTATATTTCGCTTGATTGCCGGAATGGCATCCCAGCCGTTCAGCAAAACGCTATGCATTTAGAAAAACCACGAAGGAGATTGCCGCCGAACGCTTACGCTAATTACTGTGGGTAATATGCGTAAAGCAGTCGCCTGCCTGTTATAATGATCCTGCAAGTGCTTGCCATCAGGACAAAAATCACTAAATAAAATTCAAACTATTGCTAATGAAAACTCTCATCGTGACATCCCTTATTGCTGCAGCCGCGGCCAGCAGCCAAGCAGCCTTAATTGCACAGTATACCTTTGCGGGCGCATCGCCGTTGGCGACTAATGTTGACGCCAACGTTACCGCGAATCCTTTCCTCGTGACGAATGGCGCGATTTCCGGAACGACTAACGCAGCCTATATCCCTACCAGCAACACTGCCTCCACGCAAAATGCTGCTTTGGACGGCCCTTCCTACTTCAACATGCATGTCGAAGCGGCACCGGGATACACGCTCAACCTGGAATCCATCGTTTTCGACTACGGCTCTTATGCCAACGGTGCCTCCTTCAATTACAGTGTCTACCTGCAGTCCGACCCCTTGGGTCTAGGAAGTGGATCTAGCGTGATTTTCACCAATTCGCTGGCGTCCGGTAGCGGCACGATCATGAACACTGACCAGCTTGTGTCGCTCGCTGGCTCAGAATACCAGGACATCACCGCCATCACTTTGCGCTGGTCGTACTCCGACTCCATCAATGTGAGTGGCTCGAACGTTCGCTTGGACAACGTTCGCCTGAATGGCACTGTCACTGCGATTCCTGAGCCTTCGCAGGCCATCGCATTCCTAGGCCTCACCAGTCTGGTAGCTCTACTTTACGTTCGACGCCGTCGTTCTAAGCGCGAGCAATAAACGCCACTATTCTTTAGCTCCATGCGCCTGGCTCACGCGGGCAGCAAAGCGCTGCGCCCAGGTGTCGATGGCTTGCGCGATGTCGCCCCATTTGTTGAGACTTTGGCGGACATCCAGCTTCTTGCCCGCGAGCGTGTCGATCACGGCAGCAACAGGCTCGCCGGTGGCGGAGTCGATCGCCTCGGCTTCAATCGAGATCGTGCCCACGCCCATATTTGCTTCGCCCGTCGCGGACTTTACGCCATCCACGATCCGCGCATAGGGAAAGAACGAGCCAGCATACTTTACCGGATTGCCGGGGACCACGTTGACGATGGCAATGCGCAGCACGGCAACGCCCTCGCCTCCCTCGGTTACCACGGAAAAGCCCTGCGCTTCGAGGGCCTTGGTCAGCTCGTAGCGGAAGTAGTCGGTGAGCTTCTTAAGATCGTCCGGGCTAACCGCTTGAAACTGCGCATCCTTGGCCGGGTAAACCACGATGGGGGCAATGGCGAATTTCTCATAGGCGGCCAACGGTGCGGGCTTGTCGGTCCAGACCCAGGCACCGGTGTCCGGGTCTTCTTTGAAGCCCTCGTAGCTGGGCAAAAAGCCGGACTTCGTCATCGGCGCGGCGCGGGTGGGCGTTAGCTCGGAAATGCCGTCTTGGATCGGTGCCTTGACCGCGCCCACGATTGCCTCGGCCGGCCCCGGTTGGTCGTCCGAATCGGTGTCCAGCGGCGCAGTCGATGACAGTCGCGAACTGCTGTCGGTGATGTTCTCCGTGCGTTCATTCAGGCGGTCCTGAATATTAGAGAGAATGCCGGCACCCGCGATCAGCGGGGCCAGCACGAACAAGGCAATGGCAGTCGTTGGGCTTTTCATTTTTAAAACCCATATCACAAGCCGTCGATGGCGCAAGTTCGCGAATCTCCCGCATCGGATTTTGGCTAGCCTGCCAACTTTTACCGCCCCGATTTAAAATATAGTCCGTCGCCATTAGCTCCAACCGATGTTCGCGAAGAACATTTCACTCTGATTGAGTTGATCGAAAACCAAAGGGCATTGAGCGCCAACGGCGCGAGTTCATACTAGCCTAGGGTCAGCGCAAGTCGCAACGCGACAGAAGCGCAGCCCTAGGAACCAAGCGAAACGAATAATTCGAACCCTGAAAGGGTGGCCTCAACACCCGTCAATGAAGCCGTGCTTTCAGCACTCAAAGATTTTAGGTCATTCATTCTTCCTGGGGCTGCGTTCAGAGCATCGCTCTTCACTGACCCCAGGCTATTATGAAACCGCGCCGTTGGCGCTTCGATAGTCATTGTAAGTTGCCCCCCTGCCCGCTCACTCCGCAGCCTGTTGCGCCGAGAGTTCCTGGGCGGCTTTCGCGAGCTCGACAAATTCCGCACGATGGCCTCCGGGATCGGTGCCAATGGTCTGGCGGGCGCGCTCGATGAGGCCGGCCCAATTGGCATTACCCGCGTGCGGTGAGTCGCGCAGCAGCAGGCCAAACTCCACGACGGACGAGGCGAACTGCAAATCACTGCTCACGGCCAGGGCCTCCGACGGGCCGTCCACCACGGTGCTAAGCAAGGTCGACGTATCTCCATCGGGCTGTTTGTAGCGCAGCTTGACGGTTAGCCATTCGTCGCCAAAGACGTTCTCTGATTCGCTGGCAACCGGCGCTTCCTGGTATTTCAGCGCGTCGACAGAGTCCTGCGGTAAGGCCGGGCTATCCACGCCGACGGGGACGATTTCGTAGAGCGCGGTAACGGTGTGTCCGGCACCGATCTCGCCCGCGTCCTTGGTGTCGTCGTTGAAATCCTTGGCGGCGAGCATGCGGTTTTCGTAGCCGATGAGGCGGTAGGCCGCGACGTTGGCCGGGTTGAACTCGACCTGGATTTTTACGTCCTTGGCAATGGTGAGCATCGTGCCCGCGAGGTCCTGGCCGAACACTTTGCGCGCTTCGCGGATGGTGTCGATGTAGGCGTAGTTGCCGTTGCCGGCGTTGGATAGCGACTCCATCATGTCGTCCTTCAAGTTACCCATGCCAAAGCCGCAGATGGAAAGGAAGACGCCGCTCTTAGCCTTGTCTTCGATGAGCCGGGTCAGCTGGCCGCGGTCGCTCACGCCGACGTTGAAGTCGCCGTCGGTGCACAGAATAACGCGATTATTGCCGCCCTCGATAAACTTCTCCTGCGCGACTTGATACGCCAGCTCAATGCCCTCCCCCCCGTTGGTCGAACCGCCGGCTTTCAGGTTGGCCAGCGCGTGCTGAATCGTCTCCTGGTTGTCCGCCGTGGTCGATGGCAACGCGAGGCCGCTGCTGCCCGCGTAGACGACAATCGCCACACGGTCTCGCCGGTCGAGGCGCTGAGTCAACCCCGTGAGCGCCTGCTTGACCAGGCCGAGTTTGTTGGCGTTGTTCATCGAGCCGGACACGTCGATCAGGAAAACCAGATTGCTCGACGGACGCTCCTCCCACGGCATTTCGTAGCCCTTCAGGCCAATGCGCACGAGGTAGTGTTGCGGGCTCCAAGGCGCGGGCGCGACCTCGGTCGTGACCGAAAACGGATGCCCTTCCCCGGCGGGAATTGGGTAGTCGTAGTCGAAGTAATTGATCATCTCCTCAATGCGCACGGCGTCCGGTGGAGGCAGTTGCCCACCCCGCAGCATGCGGCGGACGTTCGCGTAGCTGGCCGTATCCACATCGATGGAAAAGGTCGACAGCGGCTCCACCCCCGGCGAGGTGAATTCATTGTCCTTAATGAGATCGTAGCCTTCGCGGTTCCATTGCTGTTCGCCCGGAATCACCGCTTGAACTTCCTCCAGTCGACTTGGTAATACTCTGTTTCGCCTTTTGGTTTGTACCTCACCTGGCCCCGGCGCGGCATAAACAAAACCAGTCAAGTTGGTGCCTTGTTGATCGGACCAGTCACGCCGGGCATCATTTGTCGCATCATAGGCAAAGAGCGCGCCTTGTTCATTGGCTGTCGCTCCGGGGGGAGTCGATGCCTTTTTATCTACTCCAACATCACCGGAAATTCTACTAAGATTGGAACCCTCAGCAGGCATGATTTGTGGTCTAGACCACGAACGCGACACCTCCTTAAGCATGGCCTCTCTTGAGTCTGCGTTAGGCGGAGGTGGTTTTGGTGCCGGAATATTCTGTGCAACAGGCTTCTTGATTCCATTGACTGTCGCACCGGGCATTGCCACATCGGCCAGCGCAATTGGGCCCTCGGAAGAGGCTTGATTCACTATCCGTGCGCCAGCGCTGGTCAATGCGACTTTCGCTTTCTCGGTTTGAAGCTGCCCTTGTAATTCCGCGTAAGCAGATTCAGCCTCGACCAAACTTTGTTGCTTGGCTCCCAGCTCTTCGGAACTAAACCCAAGACGCTTGAACTTGTTGCGGTAAACACTCACGTCGGCCCGCAATTCTTCGACTTTCAAGCGCTGCTGATCGGCGCGAGCACGCAGGTCTTCGACTGCCCGCATACTGGTTTCGATATTTAACTTTATACTGTAATTTAGGTATTCGTCGGCCAGGAGATTCGCAAGTGTCGCTGCCAATTGTTCATCCGGATGGCGGACGTTGATATCGATAAGATATGACTCACGCTGAGTATCAAGCGATGTGCGCTTCATGATCTCAGTAGCCGCTGAAGCAACCCAGCCGTCACTTAACAGATCGTTCCCCGAAAGCTGTTTCAACTGCTCTAGGGTGAGTCGGTGCGCTACGTTTTCGGCCAACTTTTCACTGCCAAGAATGTTTAACTGGGCGTTGAAGTTCTCGGACGCAACTAACACTGGCTCATCCAACCTGTCGGGGCGCTCGATTTGAATAGTCACCGTCGCCGTCGGCTCCGGTTCGCGCAGAGTCCACCAGCTACCAATCGCCACCAGTCCCATCAGGACAAGCGTAGCGGCGATGGCCATGACGGGAGAGCTGCGCAGGAAGAGCATGACGCGGTTGGGCGGCGTTGGCTTGGCGCGTTCGAGGATCGCTTTTTCGTCAACGGCGGTTGCGGAGTCGGCTTCAGCGCCAAAGGCGGATTCGAGCAGCTTGGCCGTCTGGCGGATTTCCTCTACGGCAGCTTGGAAATCCGGGTCGTCACGATGTTCGCGGACAAAGTTTTCCGCGTCGGCATCGAGCGGTTCACCTAAGGCGTAGGCGGTGAGACGTGGGTCGTTTGGATCAAAATTCACGGTGATCAAAAAGTTGAAGGTGTGCGATTAACCGAGCAGGTCGGATTCAGTGCGGAGGCGTTGGCGCAGGCTCGCCATGGCGGTGTGGACGAGGTAGCCGACGTTGGTCACGGAGAGGTCCAGCACGTCGGCAATTTCCCGGTAAGAAAGCTGGGCCTGGAACTTGAGGCGCAGCACTTCGCGTTGGTTAGGCGGCAGCTGGTCCATGTGGGCAAAGACCGCCGCGGCGCTGTCGGCGATTTCGGTGGTCTCGACCGGTGAGGCGGTCTCGGCCTGCCCGGGGTGGGTTTCGGGTAGATCGGCACCAGTCTTCATCCGACCCTCCTTACGAAACTGGTCAATGACGCGCGACCGGCAGACCTTGAATAGCCAGGGGCCCAGGCGGTCATCGGGTTCAATTGGCTCGGCGCGCTCAGCGAGCCGGAGAAAGGTGTCCTGGACAGCGTCCTGGGAGCGGTGCACGCATCCACAGAGCGAATACGCGTAGCGCGAAAGCGGTTTGGAATAAATTTCAATAGCCCGCGTAAGCTGCGGGCGGGTGGCGGCGGATAGTGAGTCATCTCCCATCTGAGTTTGATTGTGTCTTTCACTCGGCTCAGGTGAAGCCGATTTAAAAGGGATACGATCCAGCTCAGGTTTTCTTAGGAGAAATTTTCAGAAAAATGCTCACCGCAAAACAAAGCCCCGAAAACAGGCCTCCAAATAGATTGCGATGCGTTCAAAATCGACGCGAGCCAACACTCCATGAAGCCATAACTCGACCATTCACCAGAGCTGATGTCGAGCCACCGAGGTTGAAAACGCTAGACACCTATTCCAAACTGGCATTCAGCCGCACAAAAGATTGCCCATTGAGTTGTGTGCTGCTGCGCCAGGTGTGGAGCCAGTGCGTCGCGTCCAATGGGGTCACTTCGTAGGTGTGCGCTGCCGGGGCCCAGCCTGCGCGAGTGCCAAGACTGCGGCTTGCCTCAAAGTCGATCACGAGGTCGGCCGGGAAGATTTCGTGGCTCATGACCATTTCCAGAACAAGCTGGTTCTGCTCCACTCGCGCTTGCTGTCGCAATGGCGAACCGGCAGAGGGATCGCTCGATGCCAGGTATTCCAAGATGAGTGGCACGCCGTCGCCATCGGTATCGTCATCGGGCAGAAACTGCGTCAACGCACGCTCACCGCACCAGGCAAGAAAGGTATTGGGCTGCGGCGAGACGCCATCGAATGGATCGGTGTCGTAAAGATCGATTTCCAGGCCGTCCTGTATCAAGTCCCCGTCGCTATCGGCGGTGTAGAGGGCGTTGTTCAGCGCGTTGCCCGGTGAGGCATGCAAGCGATGGCAACCGGGCGTTTCCGCGGGCTGCCTCATCTTCTGTGCAAGGCGGTAAACGAGTAATTCGTTGGCGGAGTCTTCGGCGATGTTGATCGTTTCCAGCGGGTCGTTTTCCAGATCAAAAAGCTCGCGCAAGGTGACCTCGCCGTCGTTGCCCAGCCACTCGATGTAGCGGTGCGTGCGGGTGCGGTAGCTGTAACCGTAGGGGCCGTTGCGATAGGTCGTAATTGCGCCAAAGCGAAGGTCGGCCGTTGGATCGGCCAGGATCGGCGTGAGGCTTTTTCCGCGCTGGGGTAACGTTGCGCGGCCGTGCACCGTTTGCAGCTCGGCAGGCAGTGGCTGCTCTGGCAGCGGCAGCCCCGCCAGCTCGCAAAGCGTCGGGTAGATATCGAGCATCGTCACCGGGCTGTCGCTGACGATCCCCGGCGTGAGGGCACCCGGTGCCTTCAGGATAAACGGAAACCGCGCCGCCTGCTCGAACGGCGTATGCTTGCCCCACTTCAGGTGGTCGCCGAGGTGGAAGCCGTGATCACCGATCACGATGACGATCGTGTCGTCGGCCACGCCCTGTGCATCGAGTTCGTCGAGCAGCCGTCCGATCTGGTGATCCACGAACGACGTGCACGCATAGTAGCCATGCAACAGCTCCTTCTGGTTCGCCTCGGAAAGCTGGTGCGGCTCGTAGGGGCCATCCCACGCAAAGGGCTCGGCGAAGCCCTCGGCATCGGTGTTGAGCGCGTAGTAATTCTCCAGCTCGTGCACGTTGTCATAAGCCGCCCAGACGCGGTTCTCCCCACGCGTCTGCACGGGATCGATCTGGAAATCGTCGCGTTCGTAAAGGTCCCAATAAGCCGTGGGCGCGAGAAATGGCAGGTGCGGCCGCGCAAAGCCCACGCCAATAAAAAACGGCTTACCCGTCTCGTTGTATTGCGTGGCGAGCGAGTCAATCAAATCCACCGCCAGGCCACCGCGCACGCCGTCGGCAAACTTGCTTTCATCGCCGTCTTTGGCTTCCGCCGCCAGCGGCCAGCGCCGTCCGTTGCGATCCGTAATCTGCGTCGAGCCGATTTTACCGCCGCCGTAATTAAAGGGCAACGACCACGACAACGCGTCTTCAACCGTCGCTGTGCCATCACCCACCGTGCGGTGATCATGCCATTTGCCAACGGCAACGGTCTCATAGCCATGCTCGCGGAAATGCTGCGGCAAAAACACGGCATCGGGCAGCGTGTCACGGATCAGCTCAAAGCCGGTCACACCGTTTTCCTCCGGCATGAGGCCGGTCGTCATACTCGCGCGCGAGGCCCCGCAAACCGGCCATTGGCAATGCGCGCTGTTAAAGACAATGCCTTCGTCGGCCAGGCGGTCGAAATTCGGCGTCACGGCCAAGTCATCACCGTAGCAGCCCAGCGTCGGCTTGAGGTCATCCACGATGATGAAAAGCACGTTGGGCGGCGAGGCACACACCAACCCGCTGGCGGCCAAGCAAAGCAAAGCACAGAACCAGCGATTAACAAAGAAACGAAAAAGCATGGGCATTCACGGGGAACACCCACCCTGCCGCAAGCCGGGTCCCGCCTCAACCGCTCCGGCCCGAAACCATATCCAAGGCGCGCGGCAGCAGACGTAACCACATCTTGACGCCTGATCGGTTGCAATTTTCGCCAAAAGCCATCCTATTACCGGCATGAAGCATTACAACTACCAGCAGACGCTTGAGCAAATCTGGCAAAAAGCCGTCGACCAATACAAGGCAGGTCAACGCGGCTCGGACACCTATTTTACCGCCGAGGAAACCCAGTGGCTTCGCGACAACGGCATCACCCCACAGGAAATTTACGACTTCGCCGAGGACTACTCCCGTGGCGGCGACCCCGACTTCCTGACCTTCGCGCTCGTCACCGATGTGCGCCGCTCCTACTTCCTCAAGGTCATGAATGGCGAATACACCGGCAAGACCATCGACCCGTCCGAATACCCGGCCAAGACTGACGAAGTCGACGGCATCGTCTGGCTGCCCCGACTCATTGCTAAGGCCAAGGCTAAGCTCCGCGGCGAACTGGACCTCGACACCATGTACGGCTGCGGCGGCGACCGGAAATTCTTCCAGACCCACGACATCGCGCCGTCTGATTTCCTCCGCTACGTGGAGCAGCATATGGACGACGACCAAGCCGTAGTCGACTGGGTCAAGGCGCGCTCGGCCGAACTCAACGCGGCCTCGGTTTAAGCGCCACGACCCTGGTTCATTTTATAAGCCCGACTGGATGCAGTCGGGCTTTACTCTATCTACCTTGCAAGGTATCCTGCCAATCCACGACAAAAGCCCCATGAGCAACTATCAATACCACCAAACCCTGCACAAACTCTGGCAAAAAGCCGTTGATCAATACGCAGCGGGCCAGCGAGATTCGGCGACCTACTTTACCCGAGAGGAAGCCCAGTGGCTCGCGGACAACGGCGTGACCCCGCAGGAAATTTACGACTTTGCCGAAGACTATAATTCCGTCGGCGATCCAGACTTTAACACCTTCGCCATGATCACCGATGTGCGCCGGTCGTATTTCAAAAATCAGCTCAAGGGCCAGCGCAGCGGCAAGCAGATTGACCCCGCCGAACTCCCCGCCAAAGACGCTGAAGCCGATGGATTTGTCTGGCTGCCGCGCATCATCGCCAAAGCCCGCGCGAAGCTCAAGGGCGAGCTCGACAACGACACCATGTACAGCTGCGGCGGCGACCGGAAATTCCTCCAACGCCACGACATCCACCCTGCGCAGTTTTTAAAAGTGGTAGCCGATCACTTCGACGACGACTCCGCCATCGTGGCCTGGGTAAAGCGGCACACGGGCAAGGCGTAGGCCGCCGGGAATATTTGAGTGCGATCCCTCCTCTATTGAGTAACAGCGAGAACTCATGAATTCAAGATTGCCCGACACGGGGTAAATCTGGTTCGCTATTCAATCACATGTTCCATTACAAGAGACCTCTCATTCTCTCTATCCTGACGCTGGCCGCACTGCCAACCGGCGCGCTGCACGCAGCCAAGGTGCTGCCCGTGCTAAACGATTATTTCCAGACTTACCCGTTGTACGCCAGCAACCCGAACGCCACCATCGACCTCAACGAATTATTCAGCACAGAGGAAATTGCAGATCAGGCCGTGCGATTTACCTCCATTTTCAGCATCGGCGAAAACCCGCTGGTCATCGATATGGCATTGTTTAACAGCACACCGGAAAGCCGCGACAACTTCCTGACCTACGTCAACAGCGGTGCCTACGATAACCAGATCATCCACCGCCGGCCAACGTCGGATTTCGTCGCGCAGGGTGGCGGCTTTGTCTACAACTCCACCGATGTTCGCATCGACTCCGTTACCACCAACGACCCCGTCGTCAACGAATTCGGCATCTCCAACACGCGCTGGACCGTGGCCATGGCGAAAGTTGGTGGCGATCCCGACAGCGCCACCAGCCAGTGGTTCATCAACATCAACCAGAACTCGGCCAACCTCGACTTCCAAAACGGCGGCTTCACCGTTTTTGCCCGCGTGCTGCAATCCGCGCAGGACGATACCAGCGCGCTGACCTCGACCGCCAATTTCCCAGTCTACGACGTACGCAACATCCTCGGCAGTCCCTTCGGCGAAATGCCGCTCATTAACTATGATGGCGAAAATTTGACCCCCAACAATTTAAACCTGTTAACCACAGCGACATTAGTGGATGTCGCCCCCGCCGACGCCGGCGAATCCACCGACCTGACTTTCACGCTCGACAGCAATTCCGACCCCGACGCGATCCAAGCGAGCATCAATGGCTCGGAGGAGCTAATCCTCTCTGCGCCAGCCGATCAGTTTGGCGATTCCACCATCACCATCACCGCCACCGACAGCGTCGGCAACGAAGTCACCCATCAATTCGTCGTGGTCGTGGAAAATGACTTCGCCTACTGGCGCGTCCAAAACTTCTCCGGCCCCGACGCCACTAACGACAACATCAGCGGCCCTTACGCCGATCCAAACAACGATGGCTATACGAACCTGGAAGACTATTCGGTTAGCGCAATCGTTCAGGGTAACAGAGGGCCGCAATCGATCGACACTTTTCAATTAAACGAAACCGATGGCGCGCCGACCTTTACCTTTGAATTTCGCAACGACCTCGGTGACTTGACATACGACTTCCAATACAGCCCCGACTTGGGCGTAACGCCTTGGACAACCATCCCCTATAGCGTGACCAATCGCATCACCGATGGCGTCCTGGATACAATCACGATCAAGCTCGATGACTCGGGCGTCACAGACAGCAGCAACGCCTTTTACCGCCGCGTTCTCAACCACACGCCGAATCCGGTTCCCAGCACACCCTAAAACAACTCAGACTGCCGCGCGTCCTTGCCGCCTTCCAGATAGCTTTGGTAGCGCTTACGCCAGTCGTCGATTTTGCGCAGATAGTAGTCGGTGTCCACGGGGGCTTTCTCCGCATCGTATTCATCAATACCACGCGCGACTTGCCAGTCCGGGTTCTTCTTTTTCTCGCCGGTGGTTATGTAATACGTGACGGACTCGCCCATGCGCGGCATCGGGTCCATGCGCAAGGCAACCTCCAGCGAGGCGCGGCGAGACTTGCCCCCCTGCTCCACCGCCTTCTTGTAGGCCTCGGGGTTTTGCGAAAGAAACTCTCGCTTGGCCAAGCGCTTGACGGAGATCTTGCCCGCCGCGAGGTCCGCGCGAATCTCGGTTTCCAGTGCTTCGGGCGTGTCTTCGGTCGCGCCGAGGGATGAGTAAATCAGCCGCTTAGTCAGGTCCTTTAAAATCGGTTCCATGCCGCGTGAGCGCAAGGCGCTGCCGGCGATACTGACCTTCTCGCCGTCGTAGAGCGCGTAGTTCTTGGCCTTGTAGCAGAACATCGCCTGGTAGCTGCCGTCGTATTCCAGCTCAATGCCATCGGGCAGCACCGAACATACTTTGCGAAGCAAAGCTTCCGGGTCGCCAAAGTCTTTTTCCGACGACACATAGATGCCGTCCGTGTCCGCCTCCAGCACCAGGCAATCGAGGCGCTCGAACTCCGCGATCAGCTTTTGCAGGAGCTCGCGGCCCTGCTTGGTAACCTCCGCTGCCAGGTCGCCATCGGCAAAGCGCGCCCCGGCAAACCCGAGGTAGCCGTAGAAGGAATTGATAAGGATTTTATAGCTCGCCTGCCGCGCGTTGTACTCCTGCTGGAGCACGGGATCGGCCTCCTCGCGCGCCA
The DNA here is from genome assembly GCF_027257155.1 of Cerasicoccus sp. TK19100. Lineage (NCBI taxonomy): Bacteria > Pseudomonadati > Verrucomicrobiota > Opitutia > Puniceicoccales > Cerasicoccaceae > Cerasicoccus > Cerasicoccus fimbriatus. Next base: position 359,856 of record NZ_JAPWDU010000006.1, on the reverse strand, counting down.
GCTTTTTGTAGCGCAAGCGGTAGTCCTTCAGCTCAGTGAGCAGCGGGATAAAGACGCCCAGCGAGTCGTTCTCCGGGTTGCGGCCGATATGCAGCAGCAGGCTCGGATACAGCGAAGCCACGTCGAAATGCATCACGTGATGAAAGACTCCCTCGACAAAACTTTTGCTAAAAGCACCAACGTAGGGCTTCACCTCGGGCGGGGCTGGGATCGCGTGATTAGCGTGGTAATATTTGTCGAGAAACAGCAGGTCGACCTTCGAGCCCGTGCCCCGCAGACAGGCCTCCTGCAACGCCATGGGGAATACCTGCACCTGCGCCACGTAGGTCGGCAAAAGTAGCTCGGCAATGCCCTTGGTCTCGCGGAGGTCGTCCTTCAAATACGCGCGGAACGTCTCGCGATCCTCGGTGAACATCACCTGGATTTTCTCCGGCGAGATGTAGGTGCGCTCGTCAGCCTCGGTGGTCACCTTCAGGTAGCGCGCGGCGGCCTTGAGCGTGTAGCTGGGCAAGTCCCGCGTAGTCACGTCAAATAGTTGAATGGCCAGGAACGTGTCGAACACCGTGCGCCCCGGGATGTCGCAACGCGGGAAATCAATCCACCGTTCAGCAATGCGAATGCGGCTGCTGCGGAAGCTCGCGTTTTGCCCAAACCGACCCCAGGCACAGGGGACCTTCATGCGCTTGCAGCGCGTTTTCAGAAAGTCCAAGTCGAACTTGAAAATGTTGTGCCCTTCGATGACGTCCGGGTCCAGCTCGGCCAGCGTAACGTTGAGCGACTCCAGCAGCGCTCGCTCGCCGTCGTCGTCCATGGTCTCGATTTCCAGCAGGCGCACTTCGTCGCCAAAGCGCAGCCCAATGGCGATGACGCGGTCTTTCTTCTTGCGCGCGTCGGGGAACGAGCCTGGGTCTTCGCTGTGCGTTTCAATGTCCAGCTGCACACGGCGCACCTGCTGGAAGGTTAACCCCTGAAACAACCGCCGCCCGCTGGCGAGCAGGTATTGATGCTCGATTGGGCGCAGCCACTCCATGGCCGCCTCGGTCTTGTGCGCCTTGGAGAAGTCTGCCAGTTCGCCCGGCTTGGCAAAAGACTTGCGCCAGGCAAACGCACCCTCCCCGTCCAGATCCTCCGCCCCCGGCAAATCCGCCGACAACCACATGAATGGCTCAAATGCCTCGGCTTGAAACGTGCGCGGCTGCTCGCCGTCCACTGCGGCGACATGGGCTTGCCCATCCGCGTCCAACCAGACGCCGGCGATGGGGAGGTCTTCTGAAGTATTACTCACGCTCCACAGGCAAGCGTATACCTGCACATACGTCTAGCATATAAAGTCGGTTTGGCGGGCGGGCTTTCACGATGTTTCGTCCGAACTGTGAGAGCTATCGCAGAGAGGCGGCAGTCTGGGAGTTGATAGCTCCCCTGCCTAGCTCGACTTGCTATGCTTTTTTATCTTGGTAATACCTGATTGCCCAGGAGGAAATAGATAGCCGGTAGAAAGAACTTAGGATCAGAGGCATTGCAGCCTATTTCACTCTCAGTATTTCCGGCCCCGCGAACTTCTTCGCCATTGAAAAATGCTTTGAACTCATAAAGTTCACTTGTCCCAATCTTGTATTGAGCAACTACCTGTATGTCAGTAAGGCCATGGTTTTTGAGCTGTTCCAGATACCTCTCTCTCTCGCCGTCGCTCTCAAAATCAGTCAGCACCTTGCCTTCCTGAATCGCAGGGAAGAGGAAAAGCCAACCAGCATAGGCAAACAGCAAGAGATCGTCCGGAATTTTCTCAACATCATCACCTAAAAAAGACCAAGTAACCGGGTTGACAAATCCTCTTCCACTAAAGCCATTGGGCATCTGATACCTGAATAATTGAATCTTGGTTTTGCCATAGTTCATCAGGGAGACGTGATACTCTTTGATGTGCGATATCTCAGAAGGAACCTCTCCGAATTCATTCGGGTGAGCCAGCCACTTGCGTAGCTCCTCTTTTTCTTTCTCAAACTTATTTCCGAATAATTTGAACATTTTTATCTTTATTGAACGATGAGGAGTCTCAAGGAGTGAGCGACGCAGGAGCGAGCGGAGTTGAGACCTCCGACTGGTTGGGATTGAGCAGTGCAAAGGCTTCAAATGGTAGATTGATGGGGAGTGAGCCAAAGCGGAGAGACTTTATGTTTCCTGAAAATGGGTTCTGAGTAGCAATGCCATCGACTAGCGTAAGAGTGCATGCTGACTGGTCTTCTTTTACAGATATCTCGTAGCTATTTGATGATACAAACAAAAATCTTCCAGAATCGAAGTTAACGAAAAATATCCTCCTTTTTTCGTCTAAGGCTGGTCTGAAAATGTGGAATCCAGGAAGATAGACTATAAGTGATTCGCTTCTATGGTAAAGGGCGTCGATTGTCGTTGGCAGCAACTCAAGTGTCTTGGTCCCTAAATTTACTTTTTTTTCTGGGTCGCCTGTTACCTCGCTATAAATGATTTGGTTGGCAGAGTGTAGCATCCACTGCTTACCATCATACTTTGCCGATTGAGCATAGATTTCATCGGTGACCCTAAACTCGTTATTGAGGACGCATACCCTGACGCATTTAATTTCTTCCTTTTTTTCTGTTTCTAGGAACGAGATTAACGCGTTCGAATCATGGATATAGATAGTCTGAAAGATATTTTCTGCGCCGTATGTTAAGCTCGCGGCAACAAAAAGCGCAAGTATGATGGCAGATTTCATTTTTCCCAACGGTGAGGGTATGTGGCGAAAATGCGCCAGCATTTTTCGTCACATATCCCGATTTGTTAGCTTTCTATTCTTCGTCAGGGACAAATGCGTTGATGAATAGGTCAAGATTATCAGATATGAATTCCTCATTCTTGTGAAAGAGTTCTTCATCGTGAGGTAGGCCAAGCTGGGCCATTCCAACATGGTCTTCTTCGTGATCCCAGAAATAAATCTTCCCGAAACGCGCACCATGTATGCCAATGCAATATTGATTTCCAAACGAATCCGATCCAATCGCCATCAGGTCTTGCGAGATTCTTTCATCATAAATATCTTTCATTCTAGGAAGTTCAGATATTTCGTAAATATACAACTGAGTGAAATGTAGCTCTGGAATGTAGCAATCAGGCTCATAGACTCCATTAGTCTTTGCGTAGAATGTAAGTAATTCTGGTGGTGCCGAACTTGGAAATAAGGCTACGAGCTGTTCAAGCTCATTGCGCGACGCTGGTTTTCCTGTTTCGTGAAATTCCATGCTCTAGCTAACAGTATTTTTTATGCGACGCGAACGTTCACATAACGGCGTGGAGTGGCGCGCAGGAAGTGCCAAATAGGTTGTGGGTAGCTAGGTCTGTGGTGATCAGGCATTAGAAGAAGCCTAGGTGTAATGTCCAACCAGTAAACGGTAAAGTACTTTTAAACGGAACCTGGTAAACGTGACAAGCACAAAAGCATAAAAATTTGTTCATTGTTACGATTCTGAAACCACGGCTTTGCAATCGAATTATCAGCCCCTCGCAATCGAATTATCAGCCCTTGGTAATCGGATTATCACGCCTTTAGGATTACATTAGAAAGGCTTGGTGATCGGATCTTAAAGCCCTTACAATTGGATTACTAAGGCTTGGTAATTGTCTCCTAACCCCGTAGTAATCGAATTACCAAGGCCTCGGTATTTGATTCCCACGCCGTGTCCATTGGCTGGCTTTGGGTCTTCGGGTCTTGGCGTGGACATCCGGCGTCCCATTACCCTTCGTTCCCTCCGTATTCTTCGTGGTAAATACCGCGCATGGCCCCACCGAACGAAAGCGCCTTGACAGCGAATTTCTCAAGTTCTGAATAACACACTTTTTGCGCACAATGAAATTTCACAAATACCACGCCCTCGGCAACGACTACCTTGTCCTCGACCCCGCGGACGGCGAGCTACCCACGCCGCAGCAAACCGTCGCCATCTGCCACCGTAATTTCGGGCTCGGCTCGGACGGCATTCTCTACGGCCCCCTGCCCACCGAAAAGGCGGACTTCGGCCTGCAAATCTGGAACCCCGACGGCTCCGAAGCGGAAAAGAGCGGCAACGGCCTGCGCATTTTCGCAAAATACCTTTTCGACCAGGGCAAAGTCACCGACCAGCCTTTCACCGTCGATACTCTCGGCGGCGTGGTGACCGTCGAAATCCACGATGGCGGTGCCTCGATCGAGGTCGAAATGGGCAAAGTTTCCTTCCACAGCGACGTGATTCCCGTCAACGGCCCGTCCCGCGAAGTCCTCAACGAAGACGTCGAGATCAACGGCCAGACCTATCAATTTTACGCCGCCACGATCGGCAACCCACACGTCGTCCTGCCGCTGGAAAGCCACAGTAAAAAGCTGGCCTGCGAGCTCGGCCCGGTCCTGGAAAACATGACCAGCCGCTTCCCCAACCGCACCAACGTGCAGCTGCTCAAAGTCCTGGACCGCAACAACATCCAGATCGAAATCTGGGAGCGCGGTGCGGGCTACACCCTGGCCTCCGGCTCGTCGAGCAGCGCCGCGGCCGCCGTCGCCCACAAAATGGGAGCCTGCGATGACCGCATCCTGGTGCACTGCCCGGGCGGCGATATCCAGATCAACATCGGCGAGGACTACGCCGTGACCATGACCGGCCCCGCAACCCGCGTGGGCGAGTTCTTCATGGACGAAGCCGTGGCCGACCAAGTCATTCCCGGTTAATCCCTTGCGCTACCTCGCCATTTCGGCATACTATTAGCAACGAATCACCCATGAGACCGAATTCACAACCGAAAGCCAAGGCGGCGCTACTCGGCGTTGGCCTCGATAATCAGGACGGCCACAAGCGCATCACCAAGGCGGAGAAGTTTGCCGTGGTCGGCGGATCCGAGGAGACTCACGAACGCATGACTGAGACCCTCATCAAGACCTGTGAGGATCTCAAGCGTCGTGGCCGCGAGCTGGAAGACGCTGCGCCCAAGGAAGTGGCGGAATTATTGCATAAAAATACGCCGCGCTAAGCCCAGGGTGCGAAGATTGGGATTGCGGCCCGCCGAAAATCCCTAAAAAGTTGATGTTTGCAGCATTTATGCGCTTTCCAAGCGCTTGACATACCCAACTCACTTTGAAATCGTTGAACTATGAGTGACTCCAACCCGGACAAGCCTACCCCACAATCAGAATCTGAAAAAGAGCGTATAGCCAAGATCGCCGCGAGCCTTCCCGGTGAAATCGTCTCTCACGATGCGGCCTTCCCCAAGAAGCGTCAGCGTCCCAAGGCCCGTCTCCCCGAAACGGTTCGCCAAAAGATTGAAACCGACGTTTCCGAGGAAGCCGCCAAGGACAAGGCTGCCGACGCGCCGAAAGCACCCGCCGAAAAGCCCAAGTTTAAGGTAACCCGCTCGCCTTTCGCACCCCGCATCGACCAAACCGCCAAGCCCGCGGACACTTGGGGCGACGAAGAGGAAACCGCCAAGGCCGAAAAGAAGCCCGAAGTGGCGAAAAAGGCCGAGCCGGAAGTCGCCAAAAAGCCTGAGCCAGTTGAAAAGACGACTGAGCCCGAGGTTAAGAAGTTTGAGCCCAAGCCCATCCCGCGCCCGACTCCAACCAAGATGGACATCTCCCGCGCGCCGATAAAGGCAGAGGCCAAGGCCGAGCCCGCCAAGGAAGAGCCCAAGGAGGCCCCGAAGCCGGCAGTCCAACCCGCAGCCAAGGAAGCACCCAAGCCGGCGGCGAAGGAAGAGCCCAAGCCAGTCGCCAAACCAGCCGAGGAAAAGCCCGCCATCCAGCAGGCCAAGCCAGCAGCCAAACAACCATTGCCCACACCGGTCGCCAAGGCCGCACCATCCAAGCTTCCTCAGCCCGTCGCCAAGAAGGACGATGGCGCACCGGCCAAGCTGCCCGTCCCTTCCGCCAAGCCCGCTGGCTCCGCCCCGCGCACGGCACCGCGCCCAAAGGCCGCTCCGGCCCCCGGCCGCCAGGCTCAGCAGCCCGTGGAAGAAGAAAGCTCCGGCATGAATATTGTGTGGGTCGCGTTTGACGCAGTCGCCGCAGTGGCTTCACTCGTGTTTGCCGCTCTCGTATTTATGAACATGGGCGGGTAAGGATTCCGGATCAACCACGACCAAGATTCACATGGCAACATCAGAAAAAATTAAAGAACTCGACTCAAGCAGCTTCGACAGCGAAGTCCTGGAAGCCAGCACTCCCGTGCTCGTAGACTTCTGGGCACCGTGGTGCGGCCCTTGCAAAATGCTGGCACCCATCCTCGATGAGCTCGCCGGAGAACTCGACGGCAAGATCAAGATATGCAAGGTCGACGTGGAAGAAAACACCGACCTTGCCGCCAAGTATGGCGTCAATCGCCTGCCCACCATGCTCGTTTACAAGGACGGTGCGGTGGCAGACCAGATCATTGGCATGACCAGCAAGGCCGAACTTAGCGACCGCCTTGCGAAGCTCGCTTAAGCGCGATCATACGTCACATTTTCCAATCCCGCAGCGCCCAGCGTTGCGGGATTTTTTTTTGGGGGGGCCCAGCCAGCTGTAATTTAAAACAGGAAGATCGGGAAGAACGGAAAGTTGGGAGAGAGCTCAGTTGCGACTCTATGGCTTCCCGTTCTTCCCGATCTTCCTGTTAAATATAATCGAATTAAAATCGGGCTACAGCACGAGCCCGATCGAAACGAGGCCGCTGTAGAAAAGCAGCAGCTTTGCCGTTTGCGCCAGGACGAGCTGGAAGTCGGCCCGGGTGCGGCTTCGCTTAAGCAGCACGCATAAAAATATCGCAAAGGGCGTCATGATCAGCGGCATAAACAGTGTCACCCCAAAGCCAGTGAGAGCCAAGCTTGCCGGGATGCCAAAAGCCAAGAGGACGCTAGCGCAGTATTGGGTCCAAGCCACCGGGCGACCAAAGCGAACCACCAAAGTGCGCTTTCCAGCGACGCGGTCGGTATCGACATCGCGGTAATTATTCACCACGAGCAGATTCGTCGACAACGCCCCAACCCCGGCTCCCAGCAGCCAAGCCACCGTCGAAAAGCTGCCAGCCTGCACGTAATAAGTGAAACCAACCGCCACGAGCCCGAAGAATATAAACACGAAGACGTCGCCCAAGCCATTGTAGCCCAACGGGTAAGGACCACCCGTATAGGCCACGGCGCAAACAATGCTCAGCAGGCCAATGGCCACCAGCCACCAACCGCCCCAAAACACCAAGGCCAGCCCCACGCAAAACGCCAGCACCAGCACAAGAATCGTGGCGGTGCGCATCGCCGCAGGAGAAATCAAACCAGCCGCCACCGCGCGGGTGGGCCCAATGCGCTCCTCGGTGTCCGCGCCCTGCACGAAGTCGAAGTAGTCGTTGGCAAAATTGGTGCCGATCTGGATCAACAAGGCGAAAAATAGGCAGATCACTGCCGGCGCGGTTTCAAACACGCCGTCATGCGCCGCCAAGGCTGCGCCAACCAATACTGGAGCAATCGCGGCGGGCAACGTCTTAGGCCGCGCCGCCAATATCCAGGCGCCGATCTTCATCGCAAATGTGCTGCCGCTTACAGCGGCTTAGCCATGATCTGTACTCGGCGCGTGTAAGTCTGACCATACTGGGCAACCAAGTCATGCCAGCCACCCACATCGATCGATCCGCTCATTTTATCGACGTCGTGCATGATGCTCATGCCCTCGGGCGAGATAACCGTCAGCGAGATATCGACAAATTCCAGAGTGCCGGATTCACCGGGCTTTTGGTCAATGATCAAACGGTCGGTGTATATGAAATCTAACGGGGTTCCGCTTGCGTCTCCCGTGTTGGTGATCGCACGATAGTCCAGCCGTCCCGTGGTTGAATCGATAGTGGAATACCAGAAGATCACGCTCAGATCGACAATACCGGCGGCGAGAAAATTCTCCATCTCCAGAATCAGCGAATCGACGCCGGGGCTTGAGCCCTTGGGGACCTTTAAGCCGGTCTCATCGATATAGCCGAACTTGTTAGCATCCATCATATCATAAAGCTTCAGCGGCTCCCCCGGAGTATCACTGGTTTGCGACATGATATCGGTGAACGTCGATTCCGAATCGACGACAAAGCGGTAGAGTCCGAACATCGGAAAATCAGTTGGAACGCTTGTGCCCTTGGTCACCGGATCCTGATAAACCATACGGTAGGCCACCGCACAAATGTCGCCATACACCGTGTTGGTGGCATAGCTATTGACACCGCCACTACCACTGTAGCGCGGACGGTCTTCCACGCGGGCGAGAAAGTAAAGCTCCGGCATTTCGGGAATTGCGTCCGTGTATTCCAAACCGCCCTTTTTCGGTGGTTTATACCTAACCTGCACCCAGCAGAAATCACGATTACGCAGTACCATTGTGCCCAAATCGGTTTCGAGCACATCCAGCGCAATACGCGCCTCATAATTGGATGTCAGCTGGCCGGTGGACTTATTCCAGACCGACAGCACATTGGTCGTGAGGCTGAGCACGATCAGGATGACCACCGTCATGATGCCGGTGGCGGCAAGAATTTCGATGAGGGTAAAACCGCGCGCTTGTTTAGCGTGTTTCTTCATATTTATCGGAGCTTGGCGGTTGTGTAGGAAAAGAGGGGTTTCGTGTTGTTCACCAAACCTTGCAGAGAGAAGCCATTCGCATCCGCAGTTTTTTCCTTGGCAGCGGTTACTTGTGCAGGGTCCACGGAGAAGATCGAAACGAGAATCGGGAAATAGCCCTGAGAGTTGATGAAGTCGTCACTGTCGAAATTGTAGGGATTCGAGCCGCTTTGCATGCCTTTTTCCAGAGCAACCACATACGCAGTGCCTCCCTCAACAACGCCGTCATTGTAATCATCCTCAAACTCCTTGACGTCTGCTGAATAAACCAATTGCGGCGGAGTCCCGTCGTATACTGTTCGTTTATTCCAAAAGTATAGCAACTTGGGCTCACGCTCATCAGTGCCGGAGCCGGAGCCTAGATGATTCTTGGCAAAAAGACGAAATTTGTCGGGGTCGGCTTGGTCAATACCCAGCTTATTGTAAATCTCGTCACTCATCAGGGCGGCATTGAGACGGGTGCGCACGCCGTTGGCCTCATTACTATCTACCACATCGCGCACCGATGACATCGTCGGCCCAAAGAGACCGAGCAACGCGAGGATCGACACCGCTATGACGCCGACAGCGAGAATGACCTCGGTCAGGGAAAAACCGGTTGAGTAACGCTTGGAGGGGTAAGTAGAACGATTCTTCATAGTCAGATTAATTCGATTAATTCTGATTCTTCTCGATTTGATCGTATTCATCAAGGTTAAGCACGCCACCAATTCGGCGAATAACAAAGCCCTTAGCCAGATAAGGATTATTCACGGTAACCTCGGCGTTGCCACTCGAGTCCAATCCGTAACTACCCGCAGTAAAGACTACCGAGCGACCAGCGAAATTTGTGGGAGGTCCTTGGGCGACATCCTGGTCGCTACGGGCAGCACCACTGTTGTCGAAGGCATAGTAATACCAATTGTTCGCCGAATCATTGGTGTTTGGGTATGCCAAAGACATCGTAGTTGGCGCAGCGGGATCGCTTTCCATGATATCGGATGAGGTATAATCGGTGCCAGCCTTCATCAACGAGCCGGCAGCGCCATCGGGCACGTAGAAAACATTTTGCGGCAGATAAACACCTGCATTGGCCGGGACCCATGCATTTGTGTCTTCATCCCAGTAAACCACGCCCATGTAGCGGAGGAATTTCTTTTCGCGATCCGTGTCTGTACCGTTGGGTTGGTCGGCGAAAATAATGACCCGGGCCTCGGTCCGGCGCATAGACGCCACGGTCCGCGCCGCCTGAAACATGCCCATTGCCGAGCTTTGGCCCGACTTCATATTGACGCCAGAATTGTTGGGCACACTTACGCCAATGATAGCTGCCATCACCGCAACAATCGCGATAACAGCCAGAAGTTCCACCAGGGAGAACCCATTACGGCGCATGGTTGCTTTGCTTACAGTCATGCTATTTCCAGGTTGCCACGTTTTCAAATTCACCGTTCTGTTCCGTGGTCCAAATCGCGACACGGGCGCGCAGCTTGCTGGCGCTGTCTTCAACCTCGATATCCGAGGGGAGCGATGCACCACTCATGTCGATAATGCCGTCGCCATCGTGATCCACCATGATGTTGATGTTGGTGTTTCCAAAAGCGTCGGCAAGGTTATCGTTTTCATCAAATTCCGAGGCACCAAACGAGTAGAAGCCGATAGCTTTTCGGTTCACGGTGCGGTCAGTCAGCTTATCACCATTGGGCTTGCGACCGCTCAAAGCACTGATGAATTCATCGTGCTTGGTCGCCGAGCCACCGATATTTTCGGCTGTGGCACTGTTCAAATTCAATGTAGTGCCCCGGGGGAAGTAGCCATACTCATTTTTGTAGGCCTCAAGTGCGGTCGCCCATCCACTGAATTGAGCCTTGGACTTGGCCTTCAGCGCGTTCTTCTTGGCACCACCGACCACCGGGATCAGGATGCCCGCAAGAATACCAATGATGGCAACAACGGTGAGCAACTCAACCAGAGTAAAGCCACGACGATTCTTAGGGGTGTAATGTTTTCTCATGAGATTAAAATTCGACTCCGTAAACGAGATTATCGAGATTGTAGGCGTTGGCACCGCCTTCTTCAAAATATGAGCTGCGGATGTCCCCTCTTGCCAGGTTGCTGCTACCCGAGGCCGTTTGACCATCAGGGCCGACGGACATCAGGATAAAGGTCGGATAGGACCAGGAGTTTCCGTTACTCGAATTTCGGTAATAGTAGCGATACGGCTGCCCCCACGGATCAATGATATACTTCTCGCTGTTTGATCCGGCCGTGGTGAAAGCACCCGAGTCAATAAATGGAACGCCGTCAGCATTTTCATACGTTACCGTGCCATTGCCAGTCGCCTTCATGCGAAGGGCACCCGTCAGGTGTTTGTAAAGCTCCGTACCATCGGTATCCGCGCCGATCCAAGGGTAGTCGCCGTATTTGAGCTTATACGCTTCCAAGGCGCTGCCCAGCGTTTGCAGCTCGGCCTCGGCCTTGGTATTAGCCTGCTTGACGGCGACACCGCGAGACAAGCCAAAGACAATCGCGGACAGGATAGCGATGATCGCAATGACCACCAACAATTCCACCAAAGTGAAACCGTGGCGCTGCTTTGAAGTTTCCTGGGTAATGGGGTGGGAAGTAAGCATGCTTGGAAATTAGTAAAATTGCGGCTCTTGGGCCCTGCTGTCAAATAAAGACGCAATCAGATATATCTATCACCCGGGCATGTTTTTTGCACGGGAGGGGCTGAGGGCGGCGCACCTAAATGCGCACGCCATCCTGGGAAACGCGGCCGTGGAAAGCCTCCAGCACGCGCTTGGTCAGGGCCCCCGGTTTGCCGTCGCCAATCGGGCGACCGTCAATCTCCACCACGGGCACCACTTCTGCGGCCGTTCCGGAGAGGAAGCATTCTTTGGCAATCCAGAGATCGTAACGCGTCAGATTGGTCTCAACCACCTCAATACCAATGTCTTTCGCGATTTCAAGAACCGCCTGGCGGGTAATACCCGTCAGCGAACCGGCATTGACCGGCGGGGTGAAAATCTTGCCCCCCTGCACGATGAAGACGTTGTCCCCGGTGCACTCGGCCACGTAGCCCTGATCGTTGAGCATGAAAGCCTCGACGTAGCCCAGGTTGCCGGCCTCGATTTTGGCGAGAATGTTGTTCAGGTAGTTCAGGCTCTTGATCATCGGCGGCAGCGCAGCCGGGCTGTTGCGACGCGTCGCCACGGTGATGACCTTCAGGCCGTCGGTGTAAAACTCCTTGGGATACAGCTGGATCTGGTCAGCGATGATGATCAACTGCGGGTTCGCACAGCTCTTGGGTGACAGACCCAATGAACCAACGCCGCGAGAAACGATCAGGCGGATGTAGCCGTTGGTGAGGTTATTTACCCGGCAGGATTCGCAAACGGCTTCCGCGATCTCGGCGCGGGTCCAAGGCATCTCAAGCATGATGGCGCGCGCGGAAAACTCCAAACGCTCCAGGTGCTCATCGAGCTTGTAGACGTTGCCATTGTAGAGGCGGATACCCTCAAAAATCCCGTCACCGTAGAGGAAACCGTGATCAAAAACCGAGACCTTGGCGTCCGCCTGGTCTACAAAATCGCCATTCATGTAAACTTTCATCGCAAAAGAGGGCAGTTGGTATCGCTTCTGCAACAGTTTGTCTAGAATATCCTCTTCAAGAATGTAGAATTTGAGTCGTAATTTAAAGAATTCGCCTTGCTTGGAATAAGTAAGGTCCCTTAACTGTCTGATTTGTATATGAAGTTCGCATCAATAGTCGCCATTGGCATGGTGACCACGCTGACACAACCGGCGTGGGCCCAAGACGTGTCGCTGGAGTCAGCAGACATCGCCGAAATCGCGGTGGACTATGATCCGAACAAGCAATTGCAGGACTTTTTCGAGGCGCTGCCACCGGAGTTACAGGAGCGCATCACTAAATACCGCGAAAAAGCGATGCTCGTCGCCGAAGAAGTGGCGGAATACAACGAGCGCCCCAAAAGCGGCCTCCCCCCCTCCTCCTTCAAGTCGGCCCAACGCAAGCGGATGAAGATCGAATCCCAGATGGCTGGCCTACGCCTGGAACAAAAGGCGATTGCCAAAGATTACTACGATCTGCTCGCCACCGGCTGGAGCCCGCCCAACAATTCTAACATCATCCGCCTGATGGTCGCTGAAGCCAGTGACACTCAGGAGGTCGCGGGTTAGCTGAAGAAAAGTCCCGACTAATCGTCACCAACTCGCTAGAGCTCACATAACTGACGCCCGAGTGGTCGGATCGGAGAATCTTTACCGGTAATTAACCGTGGCGTGGTAATGCTCCAGCAATTGCTGGACCTTGGCAATTAACTCGTGCTTTTGGTAAGGCTTAGCCAAGTGAGCATCCGCGCCGACATTGATAACGCGGTCCTGATCCTCCTCCATCGCATAGGCGGTCAACACCAGGATAGGAATCGTTTTCTCCTGGTCCTTCCTGGAAGCGCGAATCTTCCGAATTGCCGCCAGGCCGTCCATTTTGGGCATGCGCACGTCCATGATGATCAGATCGAAGTCGTTTTCATCAAAAGCTTCCAGCGCCTCCAGACCATTGGTCACAGCCGTTACTTCCACCGAATCTTGTAACAGCATTTTACGCAGGATGTGGCGACTGGAAGCATTATCCTCGGCCACTAGGATCTGGAGTTTGTCTTTACCGGGTAGCGCCGTGAGCTTTTTACTCCGGCGCAGCTTGGCCTGCTGCGTCACATGCACGGAATTGGGGGAACCGAGGCGCACCAGCGCAGTGAACGTCGACCCGACGCCGACTTCACTGTCCACGGTCAAACCACCACCCATCTTTCGGGCCAGCTCATTGGAAATCGCCAGCCCGAGACCCGAGCCGCCGCGCTCATCATTGATTTCGCCATGCACCTGGCTAAATGATTCAAAAATCTCAAAAACTTTATCCTGCTGTATTCCGATACCGGTATCGCGCACCACCAGACTCAGGCATACGGTATCGTTCTCCACCTCTTCAACGTGCAGGGTTACGTTGATTTGCCCCTCATCGGTGAATTTGATGGCATTGGCCAGGAGGTTACTGCAAATCTGCGACAAGCGCACCGGATCACCATAGACGTGTGTTGGCATGTCGTCGGCAAAGTCATATTGAAGTTTCAGATTTTTCACGTCGGCCTTCACGCGCAGCAGCTCTACGATATTGGCGATGGTCGCTGCCGGATCAAACGGAACATTTCGCAATTCTAATTTACCCGCTTCGATTTTGGCCAGGTCGAGAATGTCATTAATAATCGTCAGGAGATTCTCCCCGGATTGCTGAGCGATGCCGATCTCCGTGTCAAAACGCTGTTTCATCTCGGGGTCATCGCCCAGCAGTTCGATTGAGCCCAGCAGACCGTTGAGCGGCGTACGAATTTCGTGCGACATATTGGCCAAAAATTGAGATTTCATCCGGCTCGCCGCCTCTGCCTGGGCCAATTTCTTGGCCTCTTCCTGCAGCTCATGTTTCGTTTTTCGCAACTCTTGCGGATTGGGCAGCTTTAGCGCCTCAGGGATTAGCTTAAAGAGCACCGCCGCGCTCGCCATTGACACAATCCCCGTGATCAGCAGGACAACCCCCTCGGCCACATACACCGGCTTCCAGATAGTCAGGATCGCCATCGCATGAGTCGCGGCACAGCATAAGATGAACAGCGCAAAGAGCAGAAAGACGTTCTTGTAAATCAAATCCCGCCGACGACGCACGAAGTAAAATAGACCAAAAGGAATCGAACAATAGGCGACGACCACCATACCATTGGCAACCACATGCAACCACAATATCCACGGATCCCACATATAGCAGTGCCCGTGCGGCATAAACGCCGTGCTGCAGAAGTCCTCCCACCAACTGCCAATGCTTCCCATAGAAAGACCCTAGCAGATCATAAGCTGAAGGCGAGCTTACATGGTCTTTACACGCTATTTACCAGCGCATTTTTCACCCTATGAGAAATTATCAACAAATATACTGATGCATAGCCCCTAGACAATGTATCAGCATGAGACTTAATTCCTCAGTGTAATCATTTACGGGGTATCTTTATCGACTTGCAGCCTCAGGAAAGAGAGCACGTCTTGAAATTTTTTCTGGTTGCTACTATCGGCTTCCACGAGGCACTCATGAGCCTTGAGCACCATCTCGGCGTTATCCTTTTCTGATTGGCTCGCATTCTTGAGCGAATCAGACTGGTTAAAGGCCATGTCGAAATCACCGGTTTCCACATTCATGATGCGGTGCAGGCCAAGATTACGGACTAGCTCCAGGTTCCGCTGGCTCAGGCGCACCAAGGTGAAATCCCCAGGAGGCGTCAGCTTGCGAAACTCCAATGCGGCACCCGCCATAATGCCGAGGAAGGTACTGTCCATCCCCGTGCAATCCTGGAAATCAATCACCACGCTGCGCTTCCCCATCTCGGCCACACGGTCGAAAAAATCGCGCACGGGAGCGCAGTTCAAGAAGCTGGCGCGGCCTTGAATGCGCAGAATCACCGGCTCAGAATAAGCGTCGATGAGAAAAACTGGGCTTTCGGTTTCGGGCATGGATGTCTGTTAGGTCTATGTTCTGGGATGGTAGTTTCGCCGTCCGGATTGGCCGAACGGCGAAACAAAGTGCTGTAAATTAGTTATCGAGCAATTGGCGCAAAACATAAGTTAAGATACCACCATTGCGGTAATATTCAATCTCAACTTGAGTGTCCAACCTCACATCGAGCGTGACTTTTTCCTCTGTACCATCCGCGCGATGGATGACCAAAGTGGCCTCGGCTCCGGGCTTGATATCTTCGCCTAAGCCTTGGATGTCAAAGACTTCTGTCCCGTCGAGACCGAGCGTATCCTTGTCTACGCCTTCCTTGAAGCAAAGCGGCAGGACGCCCATACCAATCAGATTGCTGCGGTGAATACGTTCGTAAGACTTGGTTACCACAGCCTTTACACCAAGCAAGGCCGTGCCTTTGGCGGCCCAGTCGCGGGAGGAACCCATGCCGTAATCGACGCCGCCGATTACGATCAGTCCTTCACCGCGCTCCTTGTATTTCATGGCCGCATCGTAGATGGGCATGATTTCGCCGTCGGGCTGGAGCTTGGTGTAGCCGCCTTCCTTGCCGTCGGCCATTTCGTTGCGAATGCGGACGTTGGCGAAGGTCCCGCGGGTCATCACGCGGTCGTTGCCACGGCGAGAGCCGTAGCTGTTAAACTCACGCACCTCGACGCCGTTATCGAGCAGGTATTTACCAGCCGGGCTGTCGGGCTTGATCGCGCCAGCAGGCGAAATGTGGTCCGTGGTCACCGAGTCCCCCAGGAGCGCCATCGGGCGCAAACCGGCAAACGACTCGATCTTGCCCGGTTTCATGCCAAAGCCATCGAAGAACGGCGGCTGCTGAATGTAGGTGGACTTCGCGTTCCAGTCGTAAATGTCGCCCGTCGAGGACTGGACGTCATTCCACTGAGGGCTGGCCGAGTTGAGGTCGGCATACTTCTGGCGAAACATCTCCGGCTTGAGTCCCTTGAGGATGTTTTCCTGGATTTCCTCGTGGCTGGGCCAGATGTCTCGCAGGTAAACGGGATTGCCGTCTGCATCGGTGCCGAGCGGGTCGTTGTCCATGTCGAAGTTAACCGTGCCAGCCAGCGCGAAGGCCACGACCAGCGGGGGGCTCATCAGGAAATTCGCCTTAATGGAGCCATGGACACGGGCTTCGAAATTGCGGTTACCGGAGAGCACTGACGCCGTCACGAGCTCGCCCTCCGAAATGGCTTCCTCAACAGACTGGTCCAGCGGCCCGGAGTTGCCAATACAGGTCGTGCAGCCGTAGCCGACGAGGTTGAAGCCGAGCTTATCGAGGTATTTGCTCAGCCCGGTTTCGTTCAAATAATCGGTCACCACGCGGGAGCCCGGCCCGAGCGAGCATTTGACGGTCGGGTCGACGGTCAGGCCTTTTTCGACGGCTTTTTTCGCGACCAAACCGGCGGCCAGCATCACGGACGGGTTCGAGGTGTTGGTGCAGCTGGTGATCGCCGCAATGAGCACGGAGCCGTGGGTGATCTCCGGCAGCGTCTCGGTGTGAACCAGCGCCCCACCCTCGTCACGCCAGCGTTCGATGTCTTTGCTGGCATCCACGGAGGCCGTGCGTTTGGCGTTCTCATTGGAGACGCCATAACCACCTTCGGCAATCGGCGCATGGAGCATCGTGTTCCAGGCCGACTTGAGCTGGTCCAGATCGATGCGGTCCTGCGGTCGCTTTGGGCCAGCAACGCTGGGCACGATGGTCGCCAGGTCGAGGTCGAGGCTTTTGGTGTATTTAATTTCGCCCGCCTTCGGCATGCCGAAGAGGCCCTGGGCGTCCAAAAATTCTTTAACCAGCGCAATCTGGTCTTCCGTGCGGCCGGTGGCGCGCAGGTAGTCGAGCGACTTGTCGTCGACGGGGAAAAAGCCCATCGTCGCGCCGTATTCCGGGGCCATATTGGCGATGGTTGCGCGGTCGGCCAACGTGAGCGCCTCGGCACCCTCGCCGTAGAATTCCACGAACTTGCCCACCACCTTTTCGGCGCGGAGCATTTCCGTGATGCGCAGTGTGAGGTCCGTCGCGGTGACGCCCTCTTTGAGCGTGCCGGTCAGGTTTACCCCGATCACTTCCGGCGTCTGGAACGTAACCGGCTGGCCAAGCATACCAGCTTCCGCCTCGATGCCGCCCACGCCCCAGCCGACAATGCCGAGGCCGTTGATCATCGTGGTGTGCGAGTCGGTGCCCACAAGGCTGTCCGGGTAAAGCACGTTTTTGCCGCCAATTTCCTTTTGGAAAACGACCCGCGCCAGGTACTCCAGATTCACCTGGTGGACAATGCCGATCGCGGGTGGCACCACGCTAAAGGTTTCAAAAGCCTGCTGCCCCCACTTGAGGAACTCGTAGCGCTCGATGTTGCGCTCGAACTCCCGCTGCAGGTTCGCCACGAAAGCGTTTGCCGTGCCGGCGCGATCCACCTGCACGGAGTGGTCAATCACCAGGTCGACCGGCACCAGCGGCTCGATCAACCCGGCGTCTTTGTTCAGCTCGGCAACGGCGTCGCGCATGGCTGCGAGGTCGACGAGCAACGGCACGCCGGTAAAGTCCTGCAGCACAATGCGGGAGACGACAAACGGCACCTCTTCGGCGGCCGGTTTCTCGGCGTTCCAATTCGCCAATCGCTTCACATCCTCTTCGTTGATGCCTGCCGTGCCGCAGTTGCGCAGCACGCTTTCCAGGACGATACGAATACAAACCGGCAAGGTGGATACCGGGCCTACGCCGCTTTTTTCCAGCGCGGGCAGTGAATAGTAAACTCCCTTGTCGGCGAGTTCACGGACGACATTAAATGGGTCGGTGATGTCTGACATGGTTGTTAATTAAAGCGAAGCAAGATTGATGCGAATTGAGCCAGAGAAGAAAAAGTTTAACTGAGGGCAGCCTTGACCTCGTCAAACGGCGGAAGGTTATGCGGATCTTCCGTCACCCATGAATAGACGATTTTGCCGTCGGCGTCGATGACGAATGCGGCGCGCTTGGCCACACCCTTGAAGCCGAGCAGGTCTTCGTAGAGCACGTCGTAGCTGGCGGCGACGTCCTTATTGAAGTCCGACAACAGCGGCACAGTGATCGAGTTGGCCTTGGCGAAAGCTTCCTGCGAGAACGGGCTGTCCACGGAGATGCCGTAAACCACGGCGTCGAGGCCGGCGTATTCGTCAAGTGCGCTGCTCATCGTGCAGAGCTCGTCTTGGCAAACACTGGTGAATGCCAGCGGGAAAAACAGAAGAACGGTCTTCTTGGAGCCGAAGTTCGAGCTCAGGGTGACGTCCGACAGGCCGTCTGCGTTTTTAGTCTTCAGCGTGAAATCGGGAGCGGTAGTACCGGTAGATAATGCCATAAATTAGAATGGTTGGAATGAACTCACAACCAAGCCCCAAGCGAAGCGCAAGTCAAGCATTGCAGCGGATCTGTCCACATGGATGCCCGCATATTTATCATTTGATTAAGTTTGAACACCCAACTGGCGTCAGCACGCCTCCGCATTTCGCCTCAGCGGTTCCGTGGCCACGGCTAGCAGCGCGCCCGGCGCGTCAGATCCGGTGCAACAAGCCCGTTTACTTGGCCGCGGCTGGAGTCGGCCCATCGCCAAACTCCTTAAAATATGCCCGGGCAAGCAGCGTAAAGAGCAACGCATAAGCAACCAGCGCCATACATTCCTGGGCCAAAGCTACATTAATCCATTCGAAGTAGGCCGATAGGTAGAGCGAGAGGATGCCAAAGACAAACCCGACCATAATCGAAAAGATGAAGTAAAAGGAAACATACGCAGCCAGCAGGTAAGCCCCTGCGCTCCAGCCCGGTCGCACCATCCAGGCCAGCAGCGGGAAGCTCAGCACGAGCACAAGTATGATGATCGGCATCTCCATTTGCCCGCCACAAAAGCGATGCGCCACGCACGGGGCAAGCTTTACCCAAAACCGATTTTAGGTCGCTCAAATATTCGACGCATCCGGCACTGCCCCACCCCGCCCGGATTCAGGCGCCCGTTTCCAAGTATCACCAGTCTTTCAATTCCTCAACCAATCGACTAGGGGTTCATGAAGGATCGGAAACGGACGCCTGAGATTGAGCAGTGATGGCCGGCGTAGCTTCGGTGGGCCGGTTTGATGACACGAACCGACGCAGCCTCACCAACGCCATACAGCAGTGGCAATAAATCGTGTAGCTTAGCTTTAATATCAGGCTCCTCATGGTGGGGAACTTCGCATCAAGAAGCAAAAACGTCGTTTTGCCAATTCGCCAAAACCCTCATTTTTAATGGCTTACCAAATCAAACCTTCAATTAAACCAAACAGGCGCGGCCAAATTCTTACGCTAGCCCGCAAACATCCCCGGAAATATTCCACAATCCGTATTCCGCAATCCCCGTTGACATTTGCCCTTGTCCAACGGCGTCGATTCCGACTTTAATCCATGCCTTTCCAAGAAATCCCATGAGCCGACTAGACATCATCAAGCAGAACATCGACACCATCATTGGCGCGGACGAGCTAATGGAGCGCATTCGCGCTGGCAAAAAACTCCGCATCAAACTCGGCGTCGACCCCACCCGCCCCGACCTGACCTTTGGCCACCTCGTTGTCTTCAACAAGATGAAGCAATTTCAGGACATGGGCCACGAGTGCATCCTGCTCATCGGCGATTACACCGCCACCATCGGCGACCCCAGCGGACGCTCCGACACCCGCCCGGTCCTTACCGAGGACGAGGTGCGCGCCAACGCCGAAACCTACCTCGACCAGGCCTTTAAAATCCTCGACGAAGAACGCACCCTCGTGCGCTACAACAGCGAGTGGTTCAACAAAATGACCTTCGGCGATACGCTCAACCTGGCCCGCAAGATGACCGTCGCCCGCATGCTTGAGCGCGACGACTTCGCCAAGCGCCACGCGAGCAACAGCCCGATCTCCATCGTCGAGTTCCTCTACCCGCTCGTGCAGGGCTACGACTCCGTCATGCTCGAAAGCGACGTCGAGCTCGGCGGCACCGACCAGCTCTTTAACATGCTCGTCGGCCGCCAGTTGCAAAAAGACGCCGGGCAGCCCGAGCAGGCCGTCATCACCATGCCGCTCCTCGTCGGCCTCGACGGCGTCAAGAAGATGTCCAAGAGCTACGACAACTACATCTCCTTCAACCATTCGCCCAAGGAGATGTTTGGCCGCATCATGTCCATCGACGACGAGACGATGTGGGACTACTACCGCCTGCTCCTGCTCATGGACGAAGACCGCATTGAGCACCACAAGCAGGACCACCCGATGAGCTCTAAAAAGCACCTCGCCGCGTCCCTGGTCGGCATGTTCTACTCCCTGGCCGACGGCAAGCGCGAGCTGGAGCAATTTGAACAAGTTTTCGCCAAAAACCAGCGCCCCGACGACATGCCCGAGTTCGCCTGGGCCGACCTCGCCGGTGGCGAAGCCAGCTTTGGCCTGATCAACCTCATGATGGCCACCGACTTTTTCCCAAGCAAAAAGGAGATCCGCCGCCTCATCGAGCAAGGTGCCGTCAAGATCAACGACGAAGCCGTCAGCGACCCGACCACCAACATCGACAAGCCCACGGACGAGCTCGTCATCCAGGCCGGTAAGCGGAAGTTCTTCAAGGTGCTGGGCTAAGGAGTCCTCTGGAAAGTAACAACACTGGTGTTGCGCGACTACAAAACGTGCCCGGCGAGCACCGACTGTAGTTCGTAGATATTCACCTTCTTGTTGAACTTCTTCCAGATCGGCACATCGTCGCTACCCACCCAAATTTTAAGTTCTGCATCGAGGTCGAAGCTACCAGCGGTCTCCACGCTAAACTTCGTCACCTTGTCATAGGGCACGCTGAGGTATTCGATTTTCTTGCCGGTCATACCCTGCACGTCCACGAGTAGCAGGCGTTTGTTCGTGAAAACGAAGGTATCGCGAAAGACCGCAAAACCGATGTCGATCGTTTCGCCATTGGTCAGCAACTGGCCGTATTTTTCCTGAAGTTCCTCCGGGGCGACGACGCCCGCATTACCCAATAAATTAGAAAACAGTCCCATATTAAAATACAGCCCATCAACAAATCACCGCATGGCAATGTTTTTACCCCAAATCGGATCCACGGATCGAGGCTGTTAAGAAAAAGTTAAGCATGTGCCGCCGAGAGAATTATCTTCCACCGGTGACAAAGAAGCTTTTGCTAGAGTCTGTTTCGAGTGATTGCAGAGATGCTCCATAATCCGGCGTATTTGCTGAGCCTGTTTCTGGTGGCCTCGGTGCTGATGATCTGGCGGCTGGAGGAGCTGTCCAACGGCGGCATGGAGGGCACCGTACTGGGCAACCTCGTCATGCCCTACCTCTCCGGCCTCGGCAACCTGATCTTTGTCGTCGTCATCCTGCGCAATGGCCAACCCGGCGAGGAGGTCATGACGAACTGCCTCGTCAACAACGCGACCAACCTCACCTTGCTCGTTGGCCTGCCCGCCGTCATTTGGGGGCTCAGCCTCACACCACGGGGCAAAGCCAAGAAAGCCAAGCAGCAGGCCGAGCTCCACCGCCTGGCGCTGCTGCTCACGCTGCTGGCCATCTTCTTTTTCGGCGGCATCACCTGGGCGCTGGGTAAGGATGGCGTGCTCGACTTCGGTGACGGCCTCGCGTTAATCGGCCTGTTTTTCCTCTGGCAACTGTTCCACGTCTATGAGCTGCTCAAGGAAAACGTCCGCAGCTCTGGTCGCTTCAATCCGTGGATCATCGTGGAGTTCACCCTGCTCGCGCTCGGCGGCTACGGCCTGCTGTTTAGCATCACCGGGCTCGTCGATTACATTTCCGACATCGATTCCGGCTTCATCAGCCGTGAAAACCTCGGCCTGCTGACCGGCCTGCTCATGGCGCTGCCCAACGCCATGCTCGCTCTGTTCTACGGCGCGCGCCGCGAGGCCGACGTGGTTTACAGCGCCCAGGCGGGCGACGCTCACGTGTGCATCCCGCTCTGCGTCGGGCTCTATGCGATCGTGAAACCGCTGGAACTGCCGGCAAACTTTACCCCAGCCATCCTGATGATCGCGGGTGTGGCGGCATTTCACGTGCTCAGTCTGGCGCTGTTCCGCCGCCTGCACCGCGCCAGCGGTGGCGTGCTGATCGTGCTCTACGGCGTGTTTCTTTATTGGAGCGCGTAGGCGCTGCAAGTGAAACGGGGTTTTTAACCACGAAGGACACGAAGCGCACGAAGGATAGGCCAACTGATTAAAACCACGGAGGGCACAGAGGAATGGAGCTAACATTTCTCCGTATCTCTGTGCCCTCCGTGGTTAAAAAAACTTTGCAGTGGTCTTCGTGCGCTTCGTGTCCTTCGTGGTTAAATAACAGCTGGAGTGGACCCATTTTGTCATCTGGCCTGAGTTGCGAAACTTCCATTAGTGGCTTCGGTATTAGCCATGTGGCACTCCATCCGGACCGAACTAACCCTGGACCTCCCGCGCGAGGAGGTGTTCGCGTTTTTCGCCTATGCCGAGAATCTGGAAAAGATCACCCCGGACAATCTCGGCTTCCGCATCCTGACACCGCTGCCCATCGAGATGCGGCAGGACGTCGTCATCGACTACCGCATCAGCCTGCATGGCATTCCGATGCGCTGGCGCACGCTGATCCCCGTCTGGGACCCGCCACATGAATTCGTCGACGAGCAGATCAAGGGGCCCTACAAGACTTGGATCCACCGCCACACCTTTGAGGAGCTGGGCCCGCGCCGCACGAAGATCATTGACTACGTGCGCTACGAACTGCCCTTCACGCCGCTGGGCGACATCGCCTACCCGCTAATTAAGCGCCAGGTCGAAGGCATTTTCCGGCATCGCAACGAGGTCATCCCCAAGTTACTCCAGGCCACCGAGTGATCCTATTTCTCAAGAGCCACCCAAGGCTTAATTGAACTTGCGCATCCCGCCGCGCCGCTAAAACATTCGCCTGCATGAATGACGCAGCGAGCATTCTCGAAAAGGAGATCCCGGGCGAAGTCGGCCTCGTCGAGTGGCAGGACTACACCCATGACGCACCCTTCACCTGTGAAGGCGGCGGCACGCTGCCCGGCTTTACCCTGCGCTACGAAAGCTACGGCCGCCTGAACGCAGAGCGCAGCAACGCCATCCTTATATGCCATGCCCTCAGCGGCGACCACCACGCAGCCGGCGTCCACGACCTGAATGACCGCAAGACCGGCTGGTGGAACAACATGATCGGGCCCGGCAAGCCCATCGACACCAACGAATATTTCGTGCTCTGCGCCAACTGCCTCGGTGGTTGCCAGGGCTCCACCGGCCCCGCCAGCGTCAACCCGCAAACCGGCAAGCACTACAACCTCGACTTCCCTGTCGTGACGATTCGCGACATGGTACGCGCGCAAAAGCACCTCATCGAGCACTTCGGCATTGAGCAGTTGCACGCCGTCGTGGGCGGCTCCATGGGCGGCATGCAGGTGCTCCAGTGGATGATCGAGTTTCCCGAGGCCGTGCGCCTGGCCCTCCCAATGGCCACCACCGCGCGCCAAAACGCGCAGGCTATCGCCTTCAACGAGGTGGGCCGCAGCGCGATCATGCAGGACCCCGAGTGGCGCGGCGGCGATTACGAAGACGGCAAAGGCCCACACGTCGGCTTGGCCATCGCCCGCATGATGGCCCACATCACCTACCTGTCAGACCGCGGCATGGACGACAAATTCGGCCGCCGCAGGCGCTCCTCCGACGCCCGTGAACTCTTCGACATCGAGTTCGAAGTGGAGAGCTATCTGCGCTATCAGGGCAAGACCTTCGTCAACCGTTTCGACGCCAATACCTACCTGTATTTCACCAAGGCGTTGGACCGCTTCGACCTCTACGGAGAAAACGGCCGCCTGGAGGAAAAGCTCGACGCCGTGCAATGCCGCACGCTCGTCATCGGCTTCAAGACGGACTGGCTGTTCCCGCCCCAGCAGAACCGCGCCATCGCGCACGCCCTGCTACGCTGCGGCAAGCACGCCACCTACGCCGAGATCGACAGCGACCTCGGCCACGACTCATTCCTCGTCGAAGCCCCCGAGCTACAAAAGCTCATCCGCGAGTTCCTGAAGAAGCGGTGAGGTAGCTGGAGGGCGATGCTTCGTCATCGCCGCAGCGTATCCTTAGCTAAGTCAAATTGCGAAGGGGCAAATTGACGGTGGTGACGAAGCACCGCCCTCCAGCGTAATTCAGCCCATTTGCCCAATCGGCAAATGTTTCGGAGTATACAGCAAAGGCGGGACGCCAATGCTACGGATCAATCTGGGACAACCTTGTTCAGCGGATACTCGATGATGCCTTCGGCACCGTGGGCCTTGAGGCTCGGGATGATCTCGCGGACCACCTTTTCGTCGAGCACAACTTCCAGCGCGACGTAGTTTTCGTCGGTGAGCTGGGAAATGGTAGGGTTGCGAAGCGCGGGCAACTCGTCGAGGATGTCCGGCACCTTGCTCTTTTCGATGTTCAGCTTGAGGCCGACTTTCTTGTTTGCCTCAAGGGCAGCGGTCAGCAGCAGCGCCATGCTTTCGATCTTGGCACGCTTTTCCGGGCAGGCCCAGGCTTCCTTGTTCGCAATGAGCTTGGTGTTGGTTTCCAGCAGCACATCAACGATGCGCAGCTTGTTCGCGCGGAGGGAATTACCGGTCTCGGTCAGGTCCACGATCGCGTCGACCATTTCCGGAACCTTCACCTCCGTGGCACCCCAGGAGAACTCAACTTCGGCCTTCACGCCGTTGTCTGCCAGATAGCGGCTCACGATGTTGGTGACCTCCGTGGCGATGCGCTTACCCTCCAGGTCCTTGACGGACTGAACCGACGATGCTTCCGGAACGACAAGCACCCAGCGGCTCTTCACATTGGAAGCGCGGCTGTAGATGAGGTCGCAGACTTCGACAACGTCGGAGCCGTTCTCCACCACCCAGTCATGCCCGGTGAGTCCACAATCAAAAAAGCCGTTCTCGACGTAGCGGCTCATTTCCTGCGCACGGATGAAGCGGCCGTCGAGCTGTGGGTCGTCAAAGGACGGGCGGTAGGAGCGCGAGCTTTTCGCGATCTGGTAGCCGGCCTTGCCAAACAGCTTGAGGGTGGATTCTTCCAGGCTGCCCTTCGGCAGACCCAGCATGATGAGAGGTTTTTCGGATGTCACAATAAACGCATGACAAACCGCCTCAGGCCGTGCAGACAAGCTAATTTTGCTTTGCCATCGGCATTGGGGCGAATAGGCTCCATTGAAATCGCCTTCTGGCGACTCCATTTTTCGTATGACAGCGCCCACTCCATTATCTCCCGGCAGCCAAACGCCCGGCTTCGCTTTTCGCTATGCGGACGGCACCGAAGGCCACACCGACCAGCTAAAAGGTCTCTATCTGGTGTATTTTTACCCGCGTGACGACACCCCGGGCTGCACCAAGGAAGCCTGCGCCTTCCGTGATATTTTTGAAGATTTCACCAAGGCCGGCATTACGGTGATCGGCGTTAGCTGCGATGACGACGCCTCGCACGAGAAATTTCGAAAAAAATTCAGCCTCCCCTTCCCTCTCGCCGCCGACACCGACCAAACGCTGGTCAAGGCATTCGGCGTGTGGGGCCCGAAGAAATTCATGGGCAAGGAGTATGAAGGCATCCACCGCATGTCATTCCTGGTCAGCCCGGATGGCAAGGTGCTCAAAACCTATCCCAAAGTAAAACCGGAAGAACACGCCGCTGAAGTCCTCCAAGACGCCCAAGCACACACCTAACTTATCATGCCGAAAGAAGCCAAGCCTCTGATCCTGATCTGCGAAGACGAAAAGGAAATTGCCGAGATGGTGGCCGACCATCTTGAGACCGAAGACATGCTGCCCCAGATGTTTCACCGGGGTGAGAACGCCATCCGCTTCCTCAAGAGCAACCACGCCAACCTGATGCTGCTCGACGTAAACCTGCCGGATACGACGGGCTTCCAGCTCATCGAGGAACTCCGCCAGCACAACATCCAGGTGCCGATCATTTTCGTAACCGCGCACAACTCGGAAGTCAGCAAGGTGAAGGGGCTCGACCTCGGTGCCGACGATTACCTGACCAAGCCTTTCAGCCTGCCCGAGCTAACTGCGCGCATCAAGGCTGTGCTCCGCCGCACCGAGACGGCCAAGGACCAGCACATCACCAACAACGTCGAGATCACCGAAAAACCGTTCGATTTCTGTGGTGCCAGCGTCAACCCGACCCGCATGGAGATCGAGTTCCCCGACGGTGCCAGCGAGAAAATCGGTCGCAAAGAGCTCGGTATCATTTCCTATCTGGTCTCTTACCCGAACACCGTGCTGACCCGCCGTAGCCTGATCCACGCCGTCTGGGGCGTGCATGCCGACGTCCGCAGCCGCTCGCTGGACCAATACGTGGTTAAGATTCGCAACCTGCTCTCCGCGCACGAGTGCAACACGGACATCTTCCGCACCGTCCACGGCGTCGGTTACATTTACGACCCGCAGTAAGGAGCCAGATCAATTACGCCCGAAGTTCCACAGAGGTTCGGGCGTAATTGTTAAAAATGTCGGTCGAAAGTAGGACAAACTTTCGGGCGTGTTGCGGGTATCTTTCGCCCGAAAATTTGTAGCATCACACTAACCCAAACCCAAGCCATAGCGCTCGTAGGCTTGGTCGGCGGATTGTTTCATCTCCATCAACTCCAGGAAGTCGACCAGTTTGCGCATTTCCACCGGCGCGCGTTCGATCTGTCCGCAATCAAAGCTCGTGTCTAGCGTGACCAGCTTTACGTTTCGGCGCAGGTCATCCGCAAATGCAGGCAACTGCTCACGAAAGCGCGGCGGCTTGATGTCGGCAGCATTGGCGATGGTGTTTTCCAAAGACCCAAATTCATTTAGCCACTTTGCCGCAGTCTTCGGACCGCAACCCTTGAGGCCGGGAATGTTATCCGAGGTGTCCCCAATAAGCGCGAGGTAATCGACCACCAATTCCGGCGCAACACCGAACTTTTCCGTCACCCCCTCGGCGTCCAGCTTACGCCAGCCGATGCGGGGATTCGCCGTAGGTGCCGGCAAAAGCTGTGTCACGTTGCCGCCCACGCATTGGGCCAAGTCCTTATCGGCGCTGACAATGACGACCTCGTGCCCCTGCTCTCCCAAGATACGCGCCGCCGAGCCTATCAGGTCATCGGCCTCAATGCCCCTCTGTGAGCGCACGGGATAGCCCAACAGGCTCGTAAGCTCACGAATCAGCGGCACCTGCTGCTCCAGCGCCTCTGGCGTTTCGTCGCGGTTAGCCTTGTAATCGGGTAAGATTGCGAGGTGTCGGTCAGAGCCCCCTTCATCAAAGAAGACGGCAATAATGTCCGGCTGCTCCAAGTCTTCGAGCTTCCACATCGCCTTGATCCAACCGTGTAGCGCACCCGTCGGAAGGCCATCAGAGCGAGTCAAATCGGGCAGCGCATAGTAGCTGCGAAACGTGATGTTGTAACCGTCAACGAGGAGGATTTTGCTCATACCATCAAGGAAAGTCGCGTAAAGCCTCGCCCGCCAGCATGTAATGTTTGAAGGCAAAAAAAAGTCCCCAGCGCTCAAGCACTGGGGACTGAAAAGTTTGATTTAACTTACTCGGAGATCGAGCGGCCTACGCCACCACCGGGAGTAACCACAACCGGGCTCTGGAAGAGCGAGTTGGCTTCAACCGAGCCAATCGTTTGGCGTGCGGGCGAGCCCCCGGGGGAAATCAGGTTGGCAGTCACGAAGATCAGGAGGTTACGCTTTTGAGCGGTTTCACCCTTGTTCATGAACAGACGACCGAGGAATGGAATGTCGCCGAGAACCGGGACCTTGTCTTCGATGGTCTTGATTTCTTCGCGGGTCAATCCACCGATAACCACCGTAGCACCGTCGAAGATCGTGACTTCGGTGCGGACTTCACGGGTGGAGAAGATCGGCTGATAGAAACCGGAGGGAACCGTAACCGTGGTGCCAGAGGCAATCGCGATGGACGGGCCACCGTATTCCACAAAGCCTTCGAACTCGGTAACACGCGGCTCAAGCTTGAGCGAAATGTTGTCGTTTTCTTCAACGGTCGGCGTAACTTCCATTTCCACACCAACGTTGCGGACGGAGAAGTCTTGCGGCGTGCCCGCGGTAATCGCAACCGCAGCCGAGCCACCACCGGTGGTGATCGAACCACCAGCTTGCGAAACTTCCGCTTCGATATCACCGTAGTTTTCCGGGTAACGAAGTTCCTGAGCCACGACGATCTGAGCGGTGCGGCCGGAAAGAACGGTCAGCTTCGGAGCGCTGAGCAGGTCACTGCCTTCCTGGCGAGCCAGAGCGTTCACACTCACGCTAACATCGACACCTTCGATGATGCCCATGAAGGAGCCCATCACGCCACCAGCGGCACCCAAGTCAATAACATTGGGGATCGCAGGAGCACCGGCATCGTAAGTCGTGTCCGGGAAGCCGGTTTGACGAACGTTGATGAAGGAGTCTTCAGTCTGAGTGCTGAATACGTTGGCAAGTGTCTGGTTGCTGGAACCAATAAACTTATCTTGTGGATTATTCGGATTCGATACGGTCCAATTGAAGCCGAGTTCATCGAGGTTACCCTGAATGACGTCGAGGAACTTCGCTTCGATTTCAACCTGCTTGGTTTGGTCGTAGCGGCGCAGGATGTTGCGCATTTTCTCGAGGTTCTTCGGAGTCTGAGTAACGATCAGCTGAGTGCCGTCGAACACGAGGCTCGCGCCCGGCTCTTCGAAGTTGATACCAGCACGGCTGAAGAAGTCACGGATGGATTCTTCTTCGTCACCACCGCTAGGACCGGTCGGAGCTGCTGGAGCGGAGAACGGGTCGCTGACTGCAGAGGCACCACCGCCACCAGTGCCACCACCGCCAGTGAGGCGGATGATGATTTGACGGGAGATCGGGAAGAACTCAGTTTCCATCAGGCCACCTGAATTATCACCGCCGGGAGAAACGATCACTGTTTCGTCACTGATGTCCCAGGTGAAAGCAACGGACTCCGTGGTGAAGTCCAGGATGCGGTCCAGGGAAAGGCTGCGAAGGGTGATATTGACCATCGGGTCGCGGCCACCGGTGTTCAGCAGAACGATATTGACGCCACGGTCCTTGGCAGCGGCATCCACTGCGGGATCATATTCGACGGAAAGTTCGGACAGAGTTTCAATAACGCGGGATAGCGGCACATTGGAGAAGCTGACACGCGGGATGTAGATCGACTTCAACTTTGCAACGATCGGATCTTCACCCGTTTCTTGATTCGGGCCTGCATCCAGGTCGTAAACCTGTGGGCGCTGCCAGGAACGGGAAACTTCCTGAAGCATCTGATCACGGGTCTTGCCGTGGTCAAGCCATGAGGACTTGCCAAGCTGCTGCATAATTTCCAGTTGGAGAGCCTTTGCTTCGGCATTGGTGGGGTCGCGGGCTTCAACTTCGCGAAGCTTGCTCATCGCACCTTCGTAATCACCATAAAGCATCATGGAGCGTGCGGTAACGAGCGTTTCGTCATTGGTCTTCACCTTGGCAACGTAGTCCGGGCTCAGCACCTCGGGGTCTTGACGCCATGGGTTGCTCTGAAGCTTCTTAACCTTCTTCTCAAACTTTGCGAGACGCTCGTCCTCGCCAAGAGTATCGCGGTAAGCCAAAGCAGCGGCTTCAGCGGCGGTCGCGTTGTTTTCCTTCAGCGCCTTGTTACCAGCGTCGAGGATGATGTCACCGCGTGCGGTGCGCAGGTCTTCGATGATGAATTCGGTCGCGGTGGACTCTGGAATGGACTGCTGGGCAGCGGCCAAGATGGCGTCGGCTTCGTCAGCACGGCCATTTTCCACGAGGATTTCCGCATCAGCCAAAGCTTGCTCACCACGGGCGATGGCGGCTTGCTGCTCGGTGGCGGCGGCGGCCATCAGGTAATCCACGTCATCACCGCCAGTGAGGATCACTTCGGTGGTGGTCTCGGTGCCGTCCGCGTTGGTCATGGTGACCACGGTTGCGCCGTCGGTTACGGTCGTGGCGGCCGGTTGAAAATCACTAATGCCTGCAGCCTGGCCGTAAACGGTGGGCTGTCCGGCGCTTTGGCGCTCGATGTCCTTGTTTACGGAATCGAGGAGGCGTTGCACATTCTGGTCATCCGGATTCTTGCGGAGCAATTCTTCCAGATTGGCTTTTGCCGTCATGAGCTCACCGGACTCACGAGCGCGGAGTGCGGACGCCATGAGGCGGATTTTTTCTTGAGTTTCGCTGCTCTGGGCATGGACCTCAGTCACGCTGAGGCACGCCGATGCGACGATGGCTGCAGCGGCGAAAGTAGAGGCGAAGCGATGGAGTTTCCGGAGTCGTTTCATGATTCTTAAGTTAGCAAGCAACGGCGAGACTACGCACGTTGGTCATCAAATTAGCATTTAGGAGTATCACTTAATTTTGAAAAAAGCTGTCAAAAACACTGGAATTTTCATCCTGTGCTTCATTTTCTTCGGGGGATTGGTCATCAACCGTGCTTTCAGGCGCAGCGGTGGATGCTGGTGCAACGGTTAAGGTTTTAGTTTCAGTTGGAGTGTCATCAGCAAACGTTTTCTCGATAGAAGCCGATTGGTTGTCAAAATCAAAGTCAAGTAATTTGAACGTTACATCTCCAACCTCTTCACTTTGGCCCGCATCTTCCCACTCAATCGTGCGGGATGGGTATGGCGGCAAAGTTTCAAACTTCAAGAAGTAAGAATTGGGGATGTAAAGACGCTCGGCAGTGGTGAGCACGATGTTTTCACCACTGACTTCGTCTTTGATCGTCACGCTGGGCACGCGGCTGATCAGCCCCTGCTCATCAACGACCTTTTCTACCACGAAGTCCATGATCTCGACTTGGTGCTCGGGGAAGCGATCGCCGACCTTACCACGGAAAGCCTGATTGGTATCGTAGTTGAAAAGCGAAACGGTCGCGTCGTCGAAATCACCGGACAGCGCTTCGAAATATGCCTCCAACTGGACACGGAACAGCTCACGCTCGATGCTGACAAAGCGGAAACCAAAAGGCGGGATCGGCTCGTCTTCCTTGGGTGGCTGAAAAATGAATGTCTTGGTCGCTTCGTCCCACCAGATTTTCGGCGGAGTGAATACATCGTATAGTTCGCGACCATCGTCATCCTGGGCAACAGGGTCCACCCAGACAGCAGTCGACGACTCAAACTTATCTGCGGTGAGATTCTCGTAACCTTCGCCAAATGGCGTTTTGGTCACGGAAGCTTCTACTTCCGCTTGCTGCGTGGCGTAGTATGCGCCGCTGCCAGCAAGGGCGATGACTCCGACGGCGAGGATGATTTTATCGTAAAAAGCTTTCATGGGGATTAATATGCCTCCTCTCCGTCGAGCATGGCCTGATTGGAGGATGCTTCATCCTTGGTGAGGTCAACCGAGATATATTCGAGAACAACAGTAAATTCGGAGACGTTTTCCGCCACAATCGGCTCACGCTCAGGCTCTGCGGACTCCTCCGTCTCCTCTTTTTCGGGGACACCGCCAAACAGGCTGAAGATATCCTGTTGGTCAGTCTTCGTCGTTGAGGCCGTAGAGCTGACGCTGCTTTCCAGCGGGACAACTTCCACGGCGCGCACCACGAGTGGCACTTCGAACTCTTCGATCTGCTTGAGGAAAGAGCGCAGATTCTCAGTGTATCCGGTGAAGACGATTTTGAAGGGCAAGGTTTCTACCGCACCTTCGACAGCGGCTGTTTCAACACCAATGCGGAACTCATCCTTCTTCATGCCATCGCTGGCCGTATTAGGCGTGCGGCGATTGCCCGTTTGTTGCGGAGCCTCCATCAACGAGGTCACCTCCACAGGAGCGCGGCTGATTGAAACGATACCCTTGGGACGCGTATTGAACAGCTTGCGCAAGATGTAGGTAAGGATCTCTTTTTGCTGATTGATGATAGCTACATCACTGTCAGCGGGTGGCTTACCGGAATCAATGTAACGGCTGAAACCAAAAGCAAAGTTCTCCGGAATCGAGGTCGACGGGATCGGCTCGCCCGCTGCCTTCTTCTTCTCGATCTGCTCGTCGGTAAACTCGACCGGAATGGTGCGTTTGGCGACTTGAGCGAATTCGTTGCTGTAAGCGCGGAGTTGGAAAAGCATCTGCGTGCCGTTAGTCGGTGCTTCGACCTTCAGCATGTCTGGCTTGTTACCGTAAGTTGAGTCCACCCGTGCTTCGAGGGCCTTGGTCAGCGCCTCGACATTGGCCTTGGCGGCATCCAAATTGGCCTGCGTGGGAGCGGGCTGCAAGGACAGCGCAGCGTTCAGCTGTGACTCGGCCGACTTAACAGCCTTCTTTTGCTTATCCACTTCTTCCTGCAACATGAAGAAGTAGACTATCCCGCCGATGAACAGTAGTATGAACAGCGCCAGCAGCGCGCTGAATACCGGGTTCTGTTTCAATTTATTCATATTGGGCTTAAAGGGGTCGTTCGGGGTTGATCACCAGAGAGAAGTCAAACTTGAGGATGCGTGGGTCGCTGTCATCGAAGTTCTGGTCTTTCACATCGCTAATAAATTCGGATGCTTTGAAACTTTCGAGCAGCTTGTTCACACGCTGGTAGGCCTGATCATAACTTGCGGTCGGCTCGGACGGATTCCAGTTTTTGATCAGCAGACGACCGGAGAGGTCGAGATTGCCGGAGGCGGCGCGGTCGAGCTTGAGGTCTTCCAGCCACACATCCTGCACGGCTTGCAAGCGCTCCTGCAAGTCACTAAAGAATGCGATCCAGTTCGAGCGCGAATTGACCAGGCTTTCGAGGTCGCCGATGTCATCACGAAGCGATTCTGCCTGGGCCTGAAGATCGACGATCTCCGTGTGCAAGCTTTGCAGAGGCGGTGCCTGAGTCTTCAGCTGGCGCGCCTCCTTTTCGTAGGCCGCCTTGGCCTGCATTTGGCCGAAAATCGGGGGCACGGTAGCCAGTGCGAGGCAAGCAGCACCGATCAGGATGAACGGCTTTTGCTTGGCGAAGCGCATCTTCTCAGCGAGCTGCTGCGGGAGCAGGTTGATGCTGACGGCCTCGGCATCAATCATCCGGGCAGCTTCACCGACGACCTCACTCAGCACGTGCTGGTGCTCTTCGAGGTAAACGGCATCTACATTCGAGCCAACTTCCAGGCTCGCAACCGGGTCAAAGAAATGCACCGGCATGCGCTGGGATTGCTCCAGTTGCTCAGCCAAACCGGGGAGCAGCGAGCCGCGGCCCGTCAGCAAAATGCGCTTTGGCGCAGCGGCACCGCGTTGGCGGCGGTAGTTGACGATGGAACGGGTGACTTCCTGGCTAAGCTTCTTTTGGAAATTCTGGGCGTTGGTCTGCAGCACCTGAGCGCTCGGATCGTCCTGATCCATACTCGTTTGGCCAGAGAAGAACGCGATCTTGATCTGCTCGGCGTCCACGAAGTTTTTGCCAAGGCTGTCCGCAAGGTTCTGGGTAAGCGTGTTGCCACCTAGGGTGATGTTGCGAATGAAAAAGCCAAGCTCATTAATGAAGAGCAGATTCGAGGAACGGGCACCGATATTGATCAGCAGAGTGTCCTCTTCGTCGCCCGGGTAGCAATACTTGTAGGCGTTGTAATCAAGGATCGAAGCCGCCTCGATATCCAGAGGCGTAATGCCCTGCTTGCGAAGGTCGGTGCAGAATCCGTTAATCACCTCACTCTTCACCGCAATGACGACCACTTCAGTTTCGACGCCGTCATCGGCAATCACCTGGTGGTCCCAAACGACTTCATTGAGCGGGAACGGAATTTTTTGCTGGGCTTCGAAGGCAATGATCTGCGCGCGTTTGGACTCATCCACATGCGGCACATTGATCAGCTTGGTCAGCAGTTGGTAACCGGGGACAATCAGAGTCGCCTTGTCACCGCCTTTGACGCGGCCTTTGACGTTGCGGACGGCGTCCATGACCACAGGCAACCACTCGGTTTCCTCGGTCAGGTCGTATTCGAGGTCCTGTTGGGCGAAGCTTTCCAACACCAAACTGTTGTTGCGTTCGCTAAAGACAGAGGCGGTCACGTGACCAGCTCCACAATTGATAATCAGTTTCTTAGCAGCGCTCATGAACGAGGAAAGGGGCCATTTGAATAGGGATTAAAGATTGCGCAAGCATATTTCAAAACCAGCGCGCGCGGTAAGGTATATCACTATCAAAGAGTTAATTCTCTTCAATTCTGACAAAAGGCGGGCGATCGGTGCCACTTTCGCGGTAGCCATTGCCGGAGAGGTAGCCCGGCAGCATGATGCCCTGGGTGGGAGAACCGGCGATGCCCTTCATCGAAGACAGGGACTGCATATTCAGGTTACGCGAAGCGCGCTTGCTGATGTTCTCCGCTGACACGGGGATGTCTTGATCGTTTACAGCGAGATCAATCACCCAGTATTCCGGCTCCTTGCTGAGGTTGTCGCGCTGGGCGATGTCGTAAGGAATCCAGAAAGCAATTTTACGGGACTTCTTGGTTTCCATCGTAGCGATGACCACGGAAGCCTCGTGGAAGATAAATTCGCGGGCCGAAGCGGGACGATCCGGGTGCGGATAGCCGACGAGCAGCGTCACCTTGATGTTGTCCACGTAGTTCGGGTTGATCACCGACGGGTCGTTTTTCGGGTTACCCTTGGCCTCGACGTCGATCTCAATCATGTAGTCGCCCCAGGGTCGCTCCTTGGCACCGAACTTCACATTTTTGATTTCAACGCGGTCAGCTTGAGCGGCCACATCAGTGACCGAGCCGGCGAGAATTAGCAAAACTAAGATAAAGAGAGAAGGTAAACGGGGATGCATCCAGCATGGTAAAAGAGAATCACCGATGCGAATCAACAAGAAAACGCAGAGATTCAAGTGTTTGGGGAATATTTACCTAATTGAGGCCTCCGTATTAGCGAAAATATTCAAAAACATTGCCTTAGGCGGTGAGTCGCATTCCCTGACTGCTGTGGAAATTACCGCCAACCAACTGCCTTTTAAAATCAGCGTGCTCGTTTTCCTGCGGGGAAATGACGGCCGCCTGCTGCTCATCGAGCGCCGCAAAGCGCCCAACTACGGTTGCTGGAGCCCTATCGGTGGTAAGCTGGAGATGGCCTTGGGCGAGTCCCCCTTCGAATGCGCGGTGCGCGAAGTCGAGGAGGAAGTCCGCCTGAAAATCACGACCAACGACCTGCATTTATTCGGTTACGTTTCAGAAAAAGGCTTCGAGGGCAACGGCCACTGGCTCATGTTTCTCTTTGATTGCAAGAAGCCCATCCCTGCCCTGCCCGCCGAAATCGATGAGGGCCAGTTCGCTTTTTACACACGTGAGGAAATTAATGACCTTGCGATTCCACCAACGGACCACCAGCTCGTCTGGCCGTATTACGACTCCCACCGCGAGCGCTTCATTGCGCTGCGCGCTGATTGCCATCCCGACCGGGATTTAGAAATTGTGGTTGAACAATCCCTGTAGTGTGCGAAACTGCGCCGCTTTCCCGAATAATTCGTCTGTCGAACACAGCGGGGAATACACCACTCGAACCGATACACTCATCCGAACGATCACCATACCGTGACCGCCAAAAAGAAAACCAAATCAGTAAAGAAAGCTGAGCGCTGGCAGGACGTCGACGTCCACGAGCTGGCCAAGCTGGAGATCAACCAACGCCTGACCGACGAAGAAAAAGTGCGTTTGTACACCGACATGGTGCGCATCCGACGCTTCGAGGGCCGTAGCCTCCGCTCCTACCAGGAGGGTAAAATCGGCGGTTTTCTCCACCTTTACGAAGGCCAGGAAGCTTGCGCCGTGGGCACCATTTCCCTGCTCGGCGCGGACGACCACGTCATCACTGCCTACCGTGACCATGGTCACGCGCTGGCCGTCGGCATGAGCATGAACGAGTGTATGGCGGAAATGTATGGCAAGCACACCGGTTGCTCCAAGGGCAAGGGCGGCTCCATGCACTTCTTCGCGCCGGACAAGAATTACTGGGGCGGCCACGGCATCGTCGGCGGCCAGATCCCGCTCGGCACCGGCATCGCCTTTGCACTGAAGCGCCAGGGTAAAAAAGGTTGCTGCCTCGCCTACATGGGTGATGGCGCGATCAACCAGGGCGCGGTCCACGAAGCCTACAACCTCGCCGGCCTGTGGGACTTGCCCGTGATTTTCATCATCGAAAACAATGCCTACTCCATGGGCACCAGCCAGGCCCGCTCCTCGGCTTATCCGGAATGCCTCGCCCAGCGCGCCGAAGCCTACGGCATGGATTGGGATACCGTCAACGGCAACATCCTTTACGACGTCCGCGCCAAGACCTACGAGGCCATCAAGCGCGCCCACGAGGAATCCCGCCCGACCGTCCTGGAAGTCTTTACCTACCGCTACCGCGGCCACTCCGTTGCTGACGCGAACCACGAAAAGTATCGCTCCAAGGACGAGATTCTGGATTACAAGGAGAACAAGGACCCAATCACCTTGACCCGCAAACAGTTCATCGAAGAGGGCGTCCTGACCGAAGAGTCGGCCAAGGACATCGACAAGGCCGCAATGGAAGAAGCCACTGCATCGGCCGAATTTGCCGATAAGTCCCCCTTCCCGCCCGCAACCTCCATCCTCGAAGATACCTACTGGAGCATGGACAACAAGGGCCAGGACCCGCAAATCGACGAACTCAACCAAGGCCGGTTCATTTTCGAAGACGGCGGAGTCTACGACAAGTAACCACAGATTTTACAAGCAATGCCACAAATTACTTACCGCCAAGCCATCAAGGAAGCGCTCGCCGAAGAGATCGAGCGCGACCCGAATGTCTTCGTCATGGGCGAAGAAGTCGCCCAATACAACGGTGCCTACAAGGTCACCGAAGGCCTGTGGGAAAAATACGGGGACAAGCACCTCGTCGACGCCCCGATCAGCGAAGCCGGCTTCATCGGCCTGGGCATCGGTGCCTCGATGCTCGGCATGCGCCCCGTCATGGAGTTCATGTTCTGGAGCTTCTGCTACGTCGCCTTTGACCAGCTACTCAACAACGGCTCCTTCTGCCGTTACATGTCCGGTGGCCTGATGAATGTGCCCATCGTTGTCCGCGGTCCCGCCAACGGCGGCACCAATGTCGGCGCGACGCACTCCCACACGCCGGAAAACCTCTGCGCCAACCACCCGGGCATCAAGGTCGTCTGCCCCTCTAATGCAGCCGACGCCAAAGGCCTGATGAAGACCGCCATTCGCGACAACGACCCGGTCTTCGTCATGGAAAACACTGTGCTCTACGGCCAGAAGTGGGAAGTCCCCGAAGAGGAATACCTGATCCCGATGGGTAAGGCCAACATCCTCAAGGAAGGCAAAGACATCTCCCTGATCGCTCACGGACGCGCCGCGATCACCGCGCTCGAAGCCGCTGGCAAGCTGGCTGAGGAATACGACATCGACGCCGAGGTCCTCGACCTGCGCTCGATCCGCCCTCTCGACGTCGAGGCCATTCTCGCCACGGTCAAGAAGACCAACCGCGTCGTCTACGTGGAAGAGAACAAGCCCTTCGCCAGCGTAGGTGCCCAGATCACCAGCATCATCCAGGAAGAAGCGTTCGACTACCTCGACGCCCCGATCCTGCGCGTATCGACCATCGACGCGCCACAAATCTACTCCATGCCGCTGGAAAAAATCCAGATCCCCGACGCCGACCGCGTGGTCAAAAAGGTGCTCAAGATCTGCTAACCGCGAAATTTACTTTGCAACACCAAGCCCGGCCTCAGAGCCGGGCTTTTTTGTTTGGGGATTAGATGGACGATTTAACAGGAAGATCGGAAAGAACGGGAAGACATGCAAACAAACATGGGGCATGCGCATGCGCGTGAGC
The DNA here is from genome assembly GCF_027257155.1 of Cerasicoccus sp. TK19100. Classification (NCBI taxonomy): domain Bacteria; kingdom Pseudomonadati; phylum Verrucomicrobiota; class Opitutia; order Puniceicoccales; family Cerasicoccaceae; genus Cerasicoccus; species Cerasicoccus fimbriatus. The sequence continues at coordinate 321,838 of NZ_JAPWDU010000006.1, read as the reverse complement.
GGCCAACTAGGCCTATTATTTTGAACAGAAGGCAGCGAAGAGAGCAAAGGCCAACCGACGATTTCAAGGAGTTACCAGCGTTCCACAAGTTAACATATCCTCAAATCACCTGTATCATCTGGAAACCTTGACCAATAAGCGCTTGCACATCATATTCTAAGTTGAGGGACGCACCGACGGCTTGCGTCATTCGTAGGTTGCAGAAAATTAACTACGCTGCTCAGATGAATCACACAAACACCAGACATCACATCACATTCCTTCTGAAAATGTGGTTTTCAATAGTTTGGCACAGTCGAAAGGCACCTCGATTCTATGTTACGATGTTTTGGCTGGCTGCGGCAGGAGCGGTAAATCATTTATTAATATTTAATGTCATTTACATGGTAAATGATTCATGGCCGCATCCAATCACCACGATGTATGCCGTGTTAATGCTTATCTTCCTATTTTTTGCTACAGTATTCACACTGTACGCATCTCTTGCCTCGCTCCTGGGTCTGTTGCTCATGTTAATGATTCCTGCAATCAGGCCGCATGAGCGTAGCAATCAGAGTAGTTCCTTCTTTGAGGGAGATTTGAAAAAGAGTATTAATCTAACCAATCTGCTGGCTTTGATTATTTTTGCTGGCTGCCTATTTGGATCTTATTGGTATTTCTTCCTAACTGAATAAACGACAATTTGAATCAGTCAGAATATAGAACTGCGCGCCCCTTGGAGGATCATGCCATCTCACATTCCAGAGGCTAACATACGATAAACCGATTTCAACAGATAGCTATACCGAATCTGCCTTACCCCATATCCAAATCCAACCCTTCGGCAGCGGGGGGGTCGAGGAGCCAGACGACTTTGTGGGCGTGGGCGCGGAGGAGGTGGACGGGTTTTTCGCGCGGGTTGAAGTCGCCATGGAAGGCTTGAAAGATTGCCTCCTCTTTGGCGTCGCCGCGGACGGTGACCACGATCTGCTTGCAGCGGGAAAAGCCCTCGGGGGTGATCGTTACGCGCCAGCCTTTGCCTGGCCATTCGACGGCGGCGAAGTTCTCGTGGCGCTGGCCGCCGATCAACGGGCAATGCGGAAATAGCGAAGCGGTGTGATTGTCGCCACCCATGCCGAGGAAGCAGATGTCGAACCCGCGGTGCGCGCCGAAGCGTTCGTTCCAGCGGTGGTTAAACTCGTCGGCACAGGCCTCGGGAGCGAGCTCGACGGGCCACGGCATTTTATAGTTCGCGGTCACGCCCAGGGGTTGCAGCAGGCCGCGGTCGGCGTGGCCAAAGTTGCTCTCGTCGTCGTTCAGAGGGACGCAGCGCTCGTCACTGGTCGCCCAGACCACGCGGTCTTTCAGCGTGGAGGCGAGTGCCTGGTGGTTGGCCGCCCACTCGTAGAAGGCGCGCGGGGTGGAGCCGCCGGTCAGCCCGATGACAACCTCCTCATTGGCATTTTTGAGAGTGTTTTTAATCAGGCGCATCGTCTCCACGTAGAGCGCCTCTTTAGGCAATACGTGAACCTGACCCAGTTTGGTTTCAAAGGTCTTCATGGCAACGGAAGTTGGGGTTGACTGTCGGGGTATTGGTCAAATTGGGGCGTTAGGCGAAGAACATCGCCTCGGCGAGGGCCTTCTCACCGGAGAGCAGCTCCACATGCATTGGGGCGCTCGTGCGGCCAAGGCCGAAGTCCGCCGTGATCTGGGCACCGTGGCCTTCGGCGTTGAGGGTCCACAGCAGGTGGTGGCCATTGCTGTAGGTCCACTCCAGTTCGAGCGCGTGCTCGTCGGGGCAATTGCCCGTCACGAATTCCACGTCCAACTGGCTATCCTTGGTGCAGCTGGTAAGGCACTCGCGGCACCATTTCACGAGGTTGGCGGCCTCGCCCTTGTGGGTGGCGACGGCGCGCGCCTCGACTTTTTGCAGGCCGTCGATGAGGCGGGCAGGCTCAATGGAACTCAGGTGCTGGCCGAGCGACTGGCGCACGGGCAGCAAGCGCGCCCAGGCCAGATCGATCACGCCTTCGGGGCGCGGCCATTCGATGCTGGTCAGGTCGTTGGCGTCTTCCATTTCCACGGTCGAGTCATAGATGACGCGGCGGCAGCGTTTCACGAAATCCATGTGCATCTGGGTGATGCGCTCGGCGGGAATGCGGTTAAACCAGTGGTAGGTCGGCAAGTCATTTTCCAACCAGATCGACACCTGGCTGCTCAGGAAACCGGCCTCACGCGTCGGGTAGCCGAGGATGACGGCCTCCACGCAGCACTGGTCGCGCAGGGATTCGCCAATGTAGCACATGCTGAAAATCTTACCCTGCAGCAGGCGGTCGCTGCGCTCACGGCCCATCGGGCAAAGCACGACGATGCGGCAGGGATATTTCTGCCCAAATTCGATGGCCGCGTCGAACCGCTCCTTGGCCTCCTCGGGCGAGGTTTTCAGTCCCAGGTGCAGGATGATGTTCATCTGCGAAGCGCGAAATTCACTCGCGGCACCCAGCTTGGGATCGAACTGGGAGCTCCACATGCTGGAGAGCATCGGGGAAACCTCGGAGACCGGCATTTGCTGGCCGGGCAACACATCAAAAATAGTAGGCGGTTCGGCGGTGGTCATATATAATAGCCTAGCCCAATAACCCACCCGACGACAAGCATTTGTGGACGATTCTTGCCAAAAAAGTGCTCTTGGCGCACGCGTCCCTCCCCCGCGATAAATTTCCCCACGCTCCATCACATAAAATGGTTTACGCAACCTAAACGACGAGGCATAAATCAATCTCATCGCACCCATGAAAAACATTGCTGACGACGCCGTCGACTTGACCTTGTCAGCGGCTTGGTAACCGTCAGATGATCACTTTTTATGCTGCAACGCCTGCGACAGCTCATCACGCCCAAGGACGCTCCCAACGAGCGGGCGGCGCGTGGGCAGCTGGGTGAAAAGAAGGCCGCACAGCTCCTGAAAAAGAAGGGGTTGCGCATCCTTCACCGCAACTGGCGGGCGGGCAAAGACGAGTTGGACATCATCGCGCTCGACGGGGCCACGTTTGTCTTTGTCGAAGTGCGCAGCCGCAATGCCAGCGCCAAAGTCAGCGGTTACCACAGTGTGACGGCGAAGAAAAAAGCCTGTCTCCTGCGCGCCTGCCGTGCCTTTTTGCGCCAACAACGCCCCCGACCGGCACATTTTAGATTTGATATTGTCGAAGTCAGGCTTGGCAACGACGACGAATTGACTATTCATCACTACGAGAACGTTTCGCTGTTTCCAGACAGCTTCATCTGAAATACCACTCACTATGTTAAATACGGACGCTTCCGAACGTCACCCTTTTCTGCAAGGCCTGAGCAAGCACCGCGGTGCCCCGCCCACGGTGATCGTCATTTTTGGCGCATCGGGTGACCTCACTGCCCGCAAGCTGATCCCGGCGCTTTACAATCTGGGCCTCGACAATCTGCTCCCGCGCGACTTCCACCTGATCGGCTATGGCCGCAAGCCCATCCCCGACGAAGACTTCCGCAACGACGCCGAGGACGCGCTGAAGAAATTCTCCCGCCGTCCGCTCAACGACGATCTATTCCAACACCTGCGCCCGAACATTGCCTACCACGCCGGCGGTTACGACGAGCTAAAGGCCTTCGAGGACCTGCGCGAGAAGATGCTCGGCATCGAGAAGGAACTCGGCCGCGACGTGCAGTTCATGTTCTACATTTCGACGCCGCCAAGCGTCTTTAAGCCGATTCTGGAAAACCTCGGTGCCAGCGGCCTGGCCAAACACGGCGAAGGCACAGACCTGGCCTCCAAGGTCGTCATCGAAAAGCCCTTTGGCCGCGACCTTGCGACCGCGCGTGAGCTCAACCAGATCATCACCAACCAATTTGACGAAAAGCAGGTCTACCGCATCGACCACTACTTGGGCAAAGAAACCGTCCAGGATTTGATGGTGCTGCGCTTTGCCAACAGCATTTTCGAACCCCTCTGGAACCGCAACTACGTGGAGTGCGTGCAGATCACCGTGGCCGAAAGCCTCGGCGTGGGCACGCGCGGCGGTTACTACGACCAGTCCGGCGCGACCCGAGACATGCTGCAAAACCACACCATGCAGCTCCTCGCCCTGACCGCGATGGAGCCGCCCGTCTCCCTCTCTGCCGAGGACATTCGCGACGAGAAGGTGAAACTGCTCAAGGCCATCCAGCCGATGAAAACCGGCCCCGATGGCGATGTCGTCCGCGCGCAATACAGCGAAGGCCTCATCGACGGCGAACGCGTCCCCGGCTACATGCAGGAAAAGGACATCCCGGACACTTCCTACACGGAAACCTTCGCCGCGCTACGCATGTCCATCGACAACTGGCGCTGGCAGGGCGTCCCCTTTTACCTGCGCAGCGGCAAGCGCCTGGCTCGCCGTGTGTCAGAGATCGCCATTCAGTTCAAGCAGCCCTCGGGCAGCCTGTTCAGCGACCCTTCGCGCTTCGACTTGGCCTCGAACACACTCGTCATCCAGATCCAGCCGGACGAGGGCGTCACCCTGCTGATGAATTCCAAGATCCCCGGTCTGGAAACACGCACCCAGCCGGTGAAGATGCACTTCCGCTACGCGACCACTTTTGGCTCGAACACCCCGGAAGCCTACGAGCGCCTGATCCTCGATGCGATGGTCGGCGACTCCACGCTCTTCATCCGTGGTGACGAGACCGAGACCTCCTGGAAGCTTTACACACCCGTGCTCGAGCACTGGGCCGAATGCGGCCGCAAGGGGCTCGAAGAATACGCCTCCGGATCCTGGGGTCCGCTGGCCGCAGACCGCCTGCTCTGGCAGCGCAAGCACGAATGGCGTCGCGCCGGTCCGTAGCCCAGTGCAATCCAATGGCGGGAATAGGCGCGCCGGTTAATCCTTCTTAACTCGTGCGCGCAATCCTGTCACTTGCCCTGATGATTTCCCTGCCCCTCGCGGCGCAGGACACTTCGGGCTTGGATGATATCCAGATCATGCCGAAAATTGTCGGCGGCAAAGATGCCACGCCGGGCGAATACCCGTGGATGGTCGGCATCATGGAGCGCCAAAATCCGGATAACTACCAGGCCCAATTTTGCGGCGGCGTGCTCATCCACCCCTACTATGTGCTCACGGCGGCCCATTGCATGGGAGGCGAAAGCACGTCATCCATGAATGTGCTGGTTGGAACCGACAACCTTGATTTCGGCGGTCGTCGCGTGAATGTCAGCCAAATCATCATTCATCCGAACTACGACGATGAGGAGTTAGACTACGACATTGCCTTACTGCGGTTAGCAACACCCGTCACCGATATCGAACCCATTGGCATTGCCGACGACGAGGATTGGCAGGTCGAGGGCACGCTGGCGCGCATCATTGGCTGGGGACAATATACAATGACTCCGGCAAGCTGGCCGACGCAACTTCAGGAAGGCGACATTGAGATTCTCAATTACGAGCAAGCAAACGAGGCCTGGTTCTACACTTTGACCGATCGCATGATGCCAGCACTTGGCAATAACGGCCAGGTTGACACCTGCGTCTCAGACAGCGGCGGACCCTTACTCGTTCAAAGACCAATCGACAACGAATGGGTCGTGGCTGGCATTACCAGTTTTGGTTACGAATGTGGCTCCGTTGATCCACCGGCGATCTACACCCGCGTCTGGCGTCTGCGTGAATACATTTATCGCTACATCTACTCGGACTTCGAGGCCTACGCCTCGGGCTACGATCAGTATTCGCTCAGCTCAGATGTCGATGGCGACTCCTACGACCTGCTCGCGGAATACGGCTTCAATATGGACCCGGATGATGGCACGCTGGAAGGCATTCCCACCTCGGGCACCGTCCTGATTGATGGCGAGCCATACGCAACGATTCAGTTTAACCGCCGGCGCTTCATGGACGATTTCGCCTTCACGCTTTATCAGGCCCCCACCCCAACCGGACCTTGGGAAGAAATTGCCCTAGGGGCTCAGACAATCTCCACAACCATCGTCGACGCGACCACGGAATCCGTTCAGGCCCGCGCCGCTGCCCCGATTGGTGAAGCCGCCTTTCTCCGCCTGGAGCTGGAGCCGACCGGCGCGCTGTAAGGCGACTGCTGGCGGAACGCGGAACCGAAGCGGATCCTTGGCGGAACGCGAACCTCTGTGTTCGCTTACTATCCGTCACTCTTTAAAAAAATGATAGAATGGAGGCGAACACAGAGGTTCGCGTTCCGCCAGTGCTCCGCAATTCATTGCCTTAGGCGTCTGCTTCCAAAATCAAATCATACGCGGCGAAGCCCAGCCGCTCGTAAAACGCAATCGCGTCTCGGTTAGTGGCAGATACTCGAATACTGACCCGCTGCGCTCCATGCCCCTTGGCCCATTCACGGAAGGCGCTCACCAGGAGTTTGCCGACGCCGCCGCCACGCAAGGTCGGGCTCACGAACAGGGTCTCCAGCTCGGCCAGGGAAACCGCCTGCCGATAGCTGGCACATTCGCCAAGGCACCCCAGCGCCGCGCCGACGACTTGACCGTCCTTTTCCGCGACAAAGCAAACGCCGTCGTCCGCCAGCCGGGCATTGAAAAATTCCGCCGCTTCCTCGGACTCCGACCACGCGGCATCCAGTGATGCATCAAACTGCAAGTCATGCGCGATCAGTTGCCGGTCCAGTTCGCGAACCGCTTGAAAATCGTCCGGCCCCCCGGCGCGAATGATCGTCTCTGAAGTGTGATTTTTCATTGAGAATTCAGCAGAAGATGTCTCACTCTTCCGCATTAAGCAATACCGACCGTGTCGGCCCAATGATTCCTTATTTATTCGTTACCGATCGCCCTGAAAAATGGGCGTCCACCTTCCCCGCCGATTCCTTGGTCACGGCGCGTGATTACCTGACTGACCCCTCCATTGCGATCCGCCGTGGCGCGCGCGTGGTGAATTTGTGCGCGTCCTACCGCTACCAAACGAAGGGCTACTACGTCTCGCTCGTGGCCGAGGCGCGCCGCCACCGTCCACTGCCCGCGATCGACACCGTGCAGGACACCAAGCTGCCGTCGATCATTCGCCTGCTTTCCGCCGACCTCGACGAAACCATGAAGCGCTCCCTGCCCAAGGACAGCACATCATTCGAGCTGGAGGTCTTCTTTTCCCGCACACAGGAGAAGGCTTACGAGCGCTTGGGCCGGCAAATTTTTAATCTGTTTCCCGCGCCGCTGCTCAAGGCGTTTTTCCGCAAAGGCACGGACGGCTGGGCGCTGACTAACGTGGACCTGCTGCCGCTATCCGGTATTGGTGAAGGCTCCAAGGCGTTCTTTGGCGAAGCGCTCGCGCGCTTCATTGCCCGAGGCCAGCCTACCACTCCCCGCAAGACGCCGCCGCGCTTTTACCTGGGCATTCTTTACGACAAGGACGACCCCGCGCAGAAGGCCTCCAACCCGCGCGCGATTGAAAAATTCATCGACGCCGGTCGCCGGATGGGCATTGAGTGCGAACTGCTCGGCAAGGACGACTATGGCGAGATCGCGGAGTTCGACGGCCTCTTCATCCGCGAGACGACCGCCGTCAACCACTACACCTACCGCTTTGCCCGCAAGGCCGAGCGCGAAGGCCTCGTGGTGATGGACGACGCCCAATCGATCCTCAAATGCGCGAACAAAGTTTTCCTGGCCGAGCTGCTGTCGCGGCTAAAAATTCCGACACCGCAAACCTTCCTCTTAGACAAGGATATGCGTGAGGCCGCTTTGGCGCAGATCGGTTTACCGGTCGTCATCAAGAAGCCGGACTCGTCGTTTTCCATGGGCGTCAAAAAGGCCGAGACCCGCGAAGAGTGGCTGGCCGAAACCACGGCGATGTTTGAGTCGTCCGAGCTACTCGTAGCCCAGCGCTTCACCCCTTCGGACTTCGACTGGCGCATCACCGTGCTTGGTGGCGAGCTGCTCTTTGCCTGCAAATACTACATGGCGCACAAGCACTGGCAAATCTACAAGCAGACCAGCCAGCGCAACACCCGCGCCGGCCGCTCCGAAGCCATCCCGCCCGGGCAGGTGCCGCCCAAAGTTTTGCGCGCCGCGCTAAAGGCAGCCAAGGCAATTGGCAACGGCCTCTATGGCGTCGATCTCAAGGAGCTCAACGGCGAGGTAATGGTCATCGAAGTCAACGACAACCCCAGCATCGACGCTGGCGTCGAAGACGAACTGCTTAGCGACGAGCTTTACCGCCGCGTGATGAGCGAATTCCTCCGCCGCATGGAACACAGCACCGCTGCCCGCGCCTGACGATGATCATCCCCCCTTACCGCATCGACACCGCGACCATCGTGGAAGCTGGCAAAGGTCTCTTCCTCGAAGGCCCGGTCAAGGCTGGCACCGTGATCGTCTCGCCAGACAAGATTGACCGCGTTTACACCCGCGCCGAACTCGACGGGTTTGGCCCCGGTTCGCCGGAAGACGACGCCTCGGTTCGCTGGTTCGAGGGCTACTACACCGTCAGCCTCGACTGGCCGGATGAGTGCTACATCAACCACAGTTTCTCGCCCAACGGCCTTTGGCACCTGGGCTTTGTCTTCGCGCTGCGCGACATCGCACCTGGCGAAGAGCTGACCATGGACTACCGCCTGATCGTGGGCGACGGCGAACGCCTGCCCTTTAACGACGCCGCAACCGGCGAGCCCATCATCGGTCTCCCCTGGCGCGAAAACCTGCGCACCACCACCACCGCACTCGCCAAGCTGCTGTAAGATTTTTTAGCTAGCGGTGAACCTGCGCCATCGCTTTACTGCATGGCACATGGCTTTAAACCGACTGCTGCGCCGTGAAGTGATCATCGTTGGGCTGGTCACCATCATCACCACCAAGCTTTGGCTGATGGCGAAGTTTGCCACCGTGCAACCGGCGGATCTCTGGCCGTGGCGCGGCCCGTCACAACTGCTTGGTTTGCTGTCACTCGTTTACATGGGCCTCGCTCTCATGGCGGGTGCCCGCAGCCGCACGCTGGAGTCAATCTTCGGCGGCCTCGATCGCGCGGTGCGGCTCCATAAAAAGCTCGGTCGCTGGGCGATGATCATTCTGTTCATCCACCTGCTGATGCTGATTCCACCCTGGCAAGCCGCAGGCAAACCGGTGGGCGACCTCTTTATCCCCTGGTATTCGCCAACGGCACGCACGCCGGATATCCTCGTCACCTACGCGTTGTTCATCCTGGCGTTTCTGGCCTACAACAAGAGCCTGCCCTACGCGCGCTGGCTGGGGATCCATCAGCTGTTTGGCGCGCTCTATACCTTCTTTTTCATACACATTATTTTTGTGCCCGGCTCGATCACGGAGTTCGAACCGCTGAGCACATGGATCGTCATCGTCGGCGCAGCGGGCAGCTTGTCCTGGCTGTATCGCATTCTGTTCTTTAAACGCTTTGGCCCGCGCTACCGCTACGCGGTGCAAGCCGTCAACGACACCGCCAACGAATCCTTCGACCTCGTGCTCGTGCCCACCGAACGCCGCATGAACTACGACCCCGGCACGTTCGCCTTTATCTCTGCGGTCGATCACCCCACGCTGCCAGCGGAGCTTCACCCGTTCACGATTTCGTCGACACCGGTGAACCGCGAACTGCGTTTTTCGATCCGCGCCGTTGGTGACTACACCCAAGCTCTGCGCAAGATCGAGACCGGTGCCGCCATGGATATCTACGGCCCCTTTGGCGGCTTCACGCCCAACCATTTTGTGCGCTACCGACGGCTCGTGCTGATCGGCGCAGGCATTGGCATCACCCCGTTTTTATCGATGCTCGCCTACGAGCTAACGAATAACGATTTCCGCCGCATCTGGCTCTATTACATCGTCCGCACGCCCGAAGACGCGGGCTACGATGAGGAAATCCGCGCACGCTATCAGCAGGCAGATTCCTACATCGACTACGAACTTTGGATTACAAAGCAAAAGGGGCGACTGACCGCGCAGCAGATCCACGAATCCATTGGCGACATCGACGACTACGCTGTCATGCTCTGCGGCACCACGCCGTTCAACAAAGCCTTCACCAAGCAATTCCTCGAGCTCGGCCTCCCCCGCGAACGCATCATTTCCGAAGACTTCGCGTTCCGCTGAAACGTGCCGCTTCACCCAGAGATTTTCGCAATGCGAAAATAGCAATGCCTCAGTGGCTGGGTATGAAGCTAATTAACAGAAATCTGCAAGCGCACGTAAGGCAGGCCACCTTCGTGAATAGATGCCGTTTGCTGGTAGGCGTAGCGCCACACACCATTGCCTTGGTAGAGCGTGGTCAACGTTGAGGCAACCGGGTCCCAATCCACGAGGTTCGCGCTGCCTTGCAAGGTGACACTCACTCCGTCATCCAGCACACCATACGGTCGCTCAAAATGGATCGCCAACTGATTACCAGCGCTTAGTTGAAGCCCGGGTCGCACTGTATCCGTATTCACCAAAGACGGATTTTCGCTCATTAGAAACTCCAGTGCATTGGGCAGTCCATTGTGATTCTCGTCTTCCTCCAATTGCGCCAGCGTGAGGCCGTTGTCCTGCAGCCAGTCGTTCAATGAAAGGCCGCCATTGAGCACGCTGTTGATCGCCTTGTCCAGTTCGTCCGCAATGGTCTGGGCACCCTCCGGCGTAAAGTGCACGGCATCGAGCAGCTCGTCTTCTTTCGTGATCGCCTGGCCGTCGATCAAGTAAAGCCGGTCATGCCCTTCGCTTTGAAATTCAAGCACGATCGCCTCGACCATGTCGCGGTAATGATCGATGTGTTTATCCACGCCATCGACGGTCGCGCCCTCAGGATCGGTAGTCGCCGTCGGCTTGATGCAGAACACCCGGGCCTCCGGACAATGCGCCAGCACATCAGCCAGAAATGCCGTATAGCGTGCGCGGTAGTCATCGAGCGTGAAGCTCTTGTTCTGGCAGTCGTTGTAGCCCCAGAGAATCGTAATAATGTCGGGCTTGCCGTTCGCCCACGTCGTCACGACGGTTTCGTCGAGCACGTCCGCGATCTCTGGCGTAGTCGTCGAACCACCAATGGCGAAGTTAAACAGCTGCCAACCGTTGGCCTCAGCCAGACGAAACGGGTATGTCTGGTAGGCTTTGCAACCCTGCCCCGTGCCATGAGTAATCGAATCGCCAAAGGCCGCGTAAATCGGCTTATCCTCGACGGGATTGTCCGCCAGATCATAGCCATCCGCGAGCGTAAGCCCGGTGAAGTCCACGTTCGCCCAGCTCGGCAAAACCACTTCGTAGGTCACGGCATTACCCGGATCCACCGAGTCCACCAACAAGGTGAAAGCGCCAGGATTCGAGCCCGGGTTAAACTCTGTGATGTTGTCGTTGTCTCCGTTTTGAATGATGCCCAACTGCGGTGCACGCGATTGGAAATCGATCTCGTTCAAATGCACTTGCACTGTCGGGCTGCTCGTCGTGAAGCGCAGCAAAACACCGCTGGCCGATGCCGCTTTGAGGTCATTGTAAAACGCTTTGGTGATGTTGGAACCGTCGGCACGCTGACGCGCATGGAGGTAGTCCGTGAAGCGCTGAAAGTGCAGGCTTGAACCTGTATCTTTAACGATCAAAGCGCCATCCACCTCAATCCGCGGGTCATTGTAGGCTATGTCCACGGCGTTCGCGAGTGAAGCAATACCACTGGCAAGAAATAGGATTGTGAAAAGTCTCATGGGGTTATTCTGCAAGTATCGCAAGATACCACACCTGCCCCCGGCAAATAAATCTGACTCTAGCTAAACCATATCCAACGATCTAAATCTATCCGCCCGAAATGTGAAATAAATCCATACATTCGCTACTCTAATTGCGATTAGCAATTTACCTTTTGGCCGTAATTTCATAAGGATTTCGTACCTACTAACTCAATTCACGCTGTAATGCTCGATGAATCGCCGTTTCCACGCTGTATTGGCGTCCTTCTGCTGCCTGTGTCCCTCGCAGCGCAATCGCCCGTAACTTACAACGCCCCAGACCCAACGACTCCAGCCAGTTTTGAAAATCAGACCACGGTCAATGCGAGCAACGAACCCTACGCCCTTTCGATCATTTCACAGGGCGACGCCGGGCAACCTTCAGGCGGATTCTCCAGCGCCGAGACTCTCAACTCGCTCACGCTGACCAATAGTGACATCTCCGAGTATACGCAGCTCTTTCTGGTAAAAGCGGCGGCAGGCAATGGCGTATCCAACCAGGACGGCCCAGACTCAGGCACGGTTTATTCAAACAACTTCTCGAGCCTCTACGCCTACGGATCTTACAATGCCGGCTTGGCGATGTTCTCCACTTTTTCATTTGGCGGTAATGGCGCAAACGACGGCACGGGGCAGGATGGCGGTCATGGCGGTGACATCAGCGTGGGAAGCGGCTGGGATATTCAAGCCACCGATGGCGGATCGCTTTCCAGCACCGCGTCACTTTATGGCGTCCTCGCTCAGTCCAAAGGCGGTAACGCCGGTGATGCGGCAAACGGCAATCACGGTGGCAGTGGTGGTGAAGTCATCTTGGACAGCAGTGCGAACATCCAGCTCACCGGATTTACTGCCACCAACACATCCACGGACAGCCCAACCGAAGTTTACGGTATCTTCGCATCCAGCGTTGGCGGCAACGGCGTCGCCTCCAGCGAAGATAATGATAATGGTGGTCAGGGCGGCTCCACGCAGCAGGTGGAGATCACCAGTACAGCCCCGATCACGCTATCCGTCGCCTCATCGGGCTCCGGGCAAACGGTGACCGGCGCAGCAATCGGTGGGTTGACTCAAGGCGGCCAAGGCGGCGCTGCTTATGGTGGCAACGACAAAAGCACAGGCGGCCAAGGCGGAGATGCGGCGGCTGGCTACACTTCTTACATCAGCATTACTGACGCGCCGATTCAGGTAACGGGCGACTACCTGGGCCTTGCCCAGTTGCGCAACCTCGCAGGCAACGGCGGCAATGGCGGCGTCAATCAGGACCACAGCTTTGCGGGCGACGGGGGCGACACCGGCACTGCGCAAATCAAACTGCTCACCGACCAATTCGCTTTTTCGACCGTCGATTACTCAACCAATGGCGACTACGCCGTCGGCCTGGAAGCGAGCAATGTCGCAGGCAATGGCGGCTACACCAACGACTACACCCCCGACTTCGGCGGCGTGGTCGGCGATGGCGGCGCGGGCGGCAACGCGGGAGAAGCTCAAGTGAAAGTGGATGGGATCATTTCGCTGAAAACCGATGGCCTGACATCTCATGGCATCGTCGCGTTTAGCCAGGGCGGTAATGGCGGAGATGCCGGCGCACTGAGCGCAGTAGGCTCCTCTGGAACCGCTGGCGCTGGCGGAGCCGGCGGCCAAGGCGGCGAAATCGATGTTGAAGTTCTGGGCGGCGCAGCGGTGCAAACGACCGACAACGGCAGCCACGGCGTCATTACAGAAACCAGCGGTGGTAATGGCGGCGATGGCGGTGAATTTAAAGGCCTCTTCCATGGCGATGGAGGCAATGGCGGAAACGGCGGCTCCACCGGCGCAACCACGATCACTATCGACAACGCGTCCTCGGTCTCGACTTCGGGCGACAACAGCCTCGGCATCATCGCCCGGAGCTTGAGCGGTAGCGGCGGCGACGGCGGGGCCCGCGTTCAGGGCAATGGCAGTGATGGCATGGCGGGCACGGGAGGCACGACGGGCACGATCACCATTGAAAACGATGGAACGATTTCCACCGCAGGCAGCAGCTCGTATGCAATCTACGGGCTGGCGAACTCCGGCGCGGGCGGCAACTCCGGCCTTAACTCCTCAATATTTTATTCCCAACAGCAACCAGGCGGCAACTCCGGCTCGGTAGGTGAAATCAAGCTGACGAATACCGGCTACATTCATACCAATGGTGAAACATCCTACGGAGCCCTCATCACCTCGCTCGGCGGGACTGGCGGCGCTGCAGGCATCGACGAGGACTCGATTGCCTCCATCGGCGGCAGCGGCGGAGCAGCCTCCAACGGCGGGGCAATCAATTTTACCAACGACGGCTGGATATCCACACAAAGCAGCTATGCTCATGGTGCCATTATCCAATCAATTGGTGGCGGCGGCGGCGATGGCGGTTCGAGCACCGGCATCCTCTCAATCGGAGGCAGTAACACGGGCGGCGGCGGCTCTGGTGGCGACATCACGGTAATGATGAATGATGATGGCGTCATCGAAACCCTGGGGTCGCAATCCAACGGCCTGATTGTCCAATCGATTGGTGGTGGCGGCGGTAATGCTGGCAGCGCGACTTCGTCTTCCGCCAACTTCGTTCTCGCCATTGGAGGCTCAGGCGGCGCTGGCGGCGCTGGTGGAGATGTCGACATTACGAGCAGCAGCAATATTTCAACCAACAACTTTAACGCGCGCGGCATCACCGCGCAGTCGATTGGCGGCGGCGGTGGGTCCGGCGGCGCCGCTTATGCACTGGAAGTCGGCATTGAAATCGGCGGCGGCGTCGCGGTTGGCGGATCCGGTGGCGGAGGTGGGGCAGGCGGCAATGTCAGCGTAACGACCGATGGTGGTAATATCTTGACTGGTCAATTTGTAACGCCTCCACCCACCGCAATGAACGTCCTGCCCTCGGACGCAATCGGCATCCTGGCGCAGTCCATCGGCGGCGGTGGCGGCGCAGGCGGATCATCCTTTGCCGAGGCGGTGAACATTGGTCTGCCCACCAATGAAGAAGGCGCCTCCTTTGCCGCGTCGCTTGCCCTGAGCCATGGAGGCTCGGGCGGAGTGGCGGGCAATGCCGCAGGCAGTTCGTATGATGCCGACACCAGCGACGGCGTTTTCGTGAACATTCAGAACAACACGAACATACAAACTCAGGGTCAGGGCTCGCATGGCGTCTTGGCGCAGGGCATCGGTGGTGGCGGCGGCCATGGGGGTGATTCTACAGCGCTCGCGACTACCGTGCAGTATGTCCGCATCAGCGACACCGGTATCCTCGGCGGTGAAGATGATGATGGCGGCGGCGATGACAATAACTTTGACCGAACCTATTCAGCGCAACTCTCGGTCGCCAACGGTGGCAATGGCGGCGCCGCCGGTTATGGTGGGCGAGTGAACGTGACTATGGGCGGCGGGAGTTCCACCAGCACGGCCAATACGCCCGATAATGTCGTCACTACGTATGGCGATTACTCCAACGGCATCACCGCACAATCCGTAGGGGGCGGTGGTGGCAATGCCGGCGTCGGCAGCGGCACCACAGCGGGCTATGGAAACACCGAGTCCGTTGGCGCAACGATCGTGGTTGGCTCACAAGGCGGCGCCGGCGGCAATGGCGGGGACGCCAGCGTGACTACCGACGCCAACAATGCTATCGTCACCTACGGCTCTTCCTCCCACGGAGCAGTCGCCCAAAGTATTGGTGGTGGGGGTGGCACATCCCAGGGCGGCATGATTTCCCTGCGTGGCACCACGAACATCGAAATCGGCAATGGGCCTTTCTCATTGCAACCGGAAGGCCTGCTCAATATCGGGCTCGGCGCGACAGGTGGATATGGCGGCACTGCTGGCAGCGCTACGGCGACGATCAATGGCGGCATCAATACTTATGGCAACGACGCCGTTGGCCTGATCGTGCAGGCGATTGGCGGCGGGGGCGGCATTGCCGGCAGTGCGGGCTCAGATGCCTCGGCGGATAACCCTGTGGTCCTGGAATCTGAAGGCTTGCGGGCATTCATCAACTCAACGTTGCAGCTATACCTGCCCATCCCACTTTACGCGAACCTACAACTCGGCTCCTACAATACTGGTAGCGATGGTCACGGCGGCGTTGTCAATGCCGAGCTGGGCGGCTCCATTACCACCCGGGGTGACTGGGCGCACGCTATTCTGGCGCAGTCAATCGGCGGTGGTGGCGGCAAGGCCGGAACCGCGATTCCCACCGGCTCCCAAAGCACGAATATGCTGGGTGGTAATGGCACCTCAATCGACAGTGATTTCGATAAAGTCTACCTCATCGGTGGACGTGACGGGGGGAACGGCAATGGCAATTCAGTCACTGTCACGATGAATGGGACAATCAATACAGGCGTAAAAGATGGCAACGGCAACACCCGCGGCTTTTCCGCTTTTGGCATTCTGGCCCAAAGCATCGGAGGGGGCGGCGGCATTGGCGCGGATGGCTCAGACAGCGCCAGCGGAACCATCCAGGTTGGCCGCGGTGGTGCCACTGGCAATGCTGACACGGTGACGCTGAATGCCGATGGATTCATAACCACCTACGGCCAGGCGGCGCACGCAGTCGTCCTGCAATCCATCGGAGCGGGTGGAGGCATTGGCGGCGCTGGCAGCAGCGCAGCTAACGCTCCGGCCAGCTCGATCACCACTCAGGTCGCGGGTAATGCATCCATTTCTGGCGCCAGCGGTTACGGCAACACCGTTACGATCTCCGAAGGGTCGTTCCTCAACATCAACACGCATGGCGATAACGCGATGGGCGTCCTTGCTCAGTCCATAGGCGGCAGCGGAGGTTATGCCGCAGTCGTGAATCCGGTGCAGGGTGAGATTTTGGCCAATTCCGACGGTCAGGAGATCAATGGCGGCAAAGTCGATTTGAACTTCGACAACCAAAGCTTGATTCAGACGACTGGCGTCAACGCACATGGAGTCTTGGCGCAATCCATCGGCGGCGGCGGCGGCATTTCCGGATTGGTCACTTCGACTTCGAGCGCTCCCAAGCTAGCCACAATACAAGGCCAAATCACGAGTGGCGAAGGAGCCACTGTAAACATCTCCCTCGACGAAACCAGTGAAATCATTACCGGGGGCGCCGGGGCGCATGGCATCATTGCCCAAAGCATCGGCGGCGGCGGAGGCATTTATACGGAAGGGGCCGATTGGTATTATGGTTCCAATGGTTTCCAGCCCATCGCCCTTTCCTCTGGCGGCGATATCAACATCACCATTGATGGAGCGGTCACCACCAGGGGCGAAAATTCGATCGGCGTTCTCGCCCAAAGCACCAGCCCGGCCCTATTCGGCAATGACATCACCATCGACGTAAATGGCAACTTGGTCGGCGTCGTCACCGGTGCCTACGTGATCCATGGCAACGCCAATACCGTAAACGTGGGCGCCTCGGGCTACCTTCGCGCCGAATACGCCGTCCAATTCGAACGGGGCTCAGAGGGCAATATGAATTTAAATGTTGCTCAAGGCGGCACGGTCGACGGCTCAATCGGCAATGGCGTCAACGCCAACTACGGTTCGGCAGACATTCAGGTCAACAACGCGGGCACGTTTTACGCCGGGCCGGAGATGTTTGCTGAGATTCACAATACCGGAGATTTTTACCTGGGCTCTGGCTTACGCCGTCAGCCGCGTGTGGGCACCCCGGAAGATTTTCAAAAGACGACCGTTCAGTTCGACTTCAAGCAAAGCCCGACCGGCGCCATTTACTCATACGTGGATTTCGAGCATGGGCTCTATGACCAACTCCACATCCTGGGCGACGCCACGCTGGATGGTGGCATCAATGTCCAAGCGGTCAGCCTGATGCCGGATCGCGAATATCCCGTGGTCATTGTTGACGGCGCTTTATCCGGAAGCATCGCCGCGACTGAGCAGGATGGGATCTTCCAATACATTGCTGAACAGCGGGACAACCAAGTCTTCGTGCGCGCTGAGGGGGCAGACTTCACCCCTCCAGGCATCGCGCTCAATCCGAACGCAAGCGCCATGGCGCAGCACCTGCAATCGATTTGGGATAATGGTGGCAGTGGACCGCTGGCCGAAACTTTCGCCGCTCTGGATCAAGCCGCCAGCACCAACCCTGCCCTTTACAGCCAGACGCTCAATTCTCTATCGCCGGGCGTCTCCACTGCGTTTGGCGCAACGAGACTCCAGAACATGCAGCGCTTTGCGTCGAGCGTGCTCAGCTATCCGCTCTTTGTTGGCGACACCGCTCAGCTCTACGAAAACGAAACGACGTGGACCGGCGGCAGCGGCGGCACCACGCATCAGGACTCCAGTCCCGGCGTCGACAGTTTCCGTGTGAACAACACCATGTGGCAGGCGGGCGGCCAAAAAGAAATTGACCACAACTGGTTCCTCGGCGGTGCCATCGCTTATGAATACAGTTGGATGGATTCCGGCACGGGCGCAATCAGTGGCCATGGTCAATCCGCCGTGGGCGCGATTACACTGAAGAACCAGCGAGGCCCGTGGCTCTTTGCGGGTGCCATTCATGGCAGCGCCAGCTTCTACAGCATGGACCGCCAAGTCACCGCTGGCGGCGTAAGCAGCATCGCGAAGTCCGACCCCAAACAGCAGAGTATCGGCGCCTTTGCCCAAGTTAAATACACCTACGCGTGGGACGATTACTACCTGCGCCCCAGCCTCTCACTCGACACCACAACGGTATTCGCCAACGGCTACACCGAGTCCAATCCCAATGGCCTCGGACTCACCGTGAGCAGCGACACGACGCCGAACTTTACGGTGCTGCCCGGCATCGAAATCGGCGGTCGCATCAACACTTCGAAGACCGCGAACATTCGCTGGTGGGTTGGTCTGGCCGGAGGTTATTCGGTGGACGACAGCTACAACACCACGGCTCGCCTGACTGCCGCTCCCGCGGGCGCCGCGCCCTTTGAGTCGAACATCCCGATCGACGATTTCTTCGGCCGCGTCGAAGCGGGGCTCCAATGGAATCTCAATGAGCACATCAGTATCCAAGGGCGCTACAATGGCGAATTCGGCGACACGATTCAAAGCCACGGCGGCAAGCTCAGCGTCGCCTACCAGTGGTAATTTTAAATACGCGGCAGCACCGCAACCTTTCATTTACACCTCAACCTAGAACGGGAAGCCCAGGCCCACTTGAAAACGACCGTCCGGGTCGATGGGGCGCTTCTTGACATTGTAGCCGTATTCGAAGCGCAGCGGGCCGACCAAGGTGCGGATACTAATGCCGCCACCCACGCTGACCAACACTTCGTTGAAGGGATACTCACTGATCTGCGCCGCGTTGCCCACGGTGTCCACAAAGGCGACGATGGAGAACGTCTCGTTGATGCGCTGTTCCAGCTCACCCTGCCAAAGCATGTAGCTGACGGCACCGATCTGCTGCCCCTGCGCGTTGACCGGGGAGGCCTGGTCGCGCTTGTAACCACGCACCGTGTTTTCACCCCCGAGGAAGAAGCGGCGGTTGACGGGAATCTCCTGCTGCGCCGAGCCACTGGTGGTGATCACGCCGTGTTTGAAACCCAGATGCAGCGTTAGGCCAAATTCACCCAGCGGATGGTGATAAGCACCGCCAAACTCCACGCTATCGTAATTAACATCGCCGCCAAAAAACGGGCGCGCAAACTCCGTTACGAAAAACCAGTGATAGCCGTCGGTCGGGAACACGGGGTTGTCCAGATCACTCTGCACGAGCTTGAAACCCAACGCACCGATGCGCGCTTGCAGCGGGCCGGGTGGCACGAGGAAATCCCGGTTCGTAGCCTTAACGTTGTCCAGCGAATAGCTGATGGAGCTGTTCACATCCAAGGCCTCAATGAAGTGCTGGAAACCGGCGGAAGCACCCCACTCTTCGCGGTCGAAGGTCAGCTCTTGCCGGCGGAGATAATTGATGTTACTAAAGAAATCCAAGTCCCAGCCCATGAGCTGCGGGATCCAGTAATCGACGTCGGCATAGGTCGCCTTAAACGACTGCACGGCGCGCAGATCAGCCCGATGCGCGAGGCCCCACAGGTTGTTGCGCTCGATCTGAAAACCGCCCCGCACGATGTCGAAACTGCCGACGCCAAAGATCAGGTCGATCTCGGTTTTGCCCTTGGGCGTGAGCTCGTAAACCACGTCCCATTGTCCGGGTTCGACTTCTTCGTAGTCGATCTGCACCCGGCGGAAAATGCCCAACTTACTCAGGCGGTTACGCCCCTCTTCGACTGCGGTCCGATTGAGCGGCTCGCCGGGTTTGGCGTTCGCCTGCTGCTTGAGCAACCACGGTTTCACGTCTTCGCCCCCTTTGAATTTCACCTCGTTCAGCGTCGCGTGCGCGCCGGGATAGACGTTGAGGATCAACTTGCCGAACACACGGTCATTAGTCTCTTCAATCACCTCGAAGTCTGCCTCCACATGCGCCTCGGGATAGCCTTCGGCAAACTTCTGGCGGCGTAGTTGCTGGATCTCCATACCGACCCAATCCGGGGTCAGCCGCTTTTCAGGAAAGCTGTTTTCCTCGGTCTCGGCGATCTGCTTTTCAGGCATCTCTTCGACTTGTTTATCGCTCAGGTCGTGGATGACGTTGTCCGGCGCATTGATCTGGCTAACCGTCGCCTTGTCGGGCTTCTCCGGCTGGTGGAACTGTATCTCCATCTGGTCGGTGTAGAAGATCGGGCCGGGCTTAATCGTCGCCGTACAGGTGACCTCGCCGGTGAGGTCATCGAGCGCGTAATCTTTCTCCACGATCTTTACCTTGCGATAGCCCATGTCCTTTAGCGTTTGTACGATGCCGTTGAGACCGGCCTGAAAACGCCCCTCGGTGAAGTAGCGATCTTTTTCGCTAACGATCATCTGGTCTGTCGCGTAGAAATAGCTGTCCACCTTGCCGGGCAAATCCGCGGGCAGGCCGTCAACCGTGATCGAACTAAAGTAATACAGCAGGCCGGCGCGCACCCGGAAGTTGACCGCATCTCCGGAAACATCGCGCGGCGGGTTGTTCTCCAAATCGCCATCGCTCCAGGTAGAGCTGTAGATGACTTCGCCGTCCTTGAGCAGCTCGATGTCGATATCGGGATCGAGGTAGCCCTTCTGCTTGATTTCACCCGCGAGGATCCACACGGCGTCTTCAATAAAAAGGCCGTCGTAGCTGTCGCGTTCCTCGCCTTCGATGTCGAGGATTTGCAGTGACCGCTCCAGGAATAAATCCGAGAAAAAGCCGAAGCCCGACACCGTCACATTCGGGTCACCGATGAGCCCGAAGAACGACCCCGCGCTGGCAAGCCCCGGCGCGATCAACAAGCAAAGTAAAGCAAGCCGGCGCATCAGTCGCGGTAGATATTCCATTCAAAGTCGAGGTAGTAGGCGTCATACTTATCGTAAGCGCCGACCGCGTCCCAGTCGTCGTTAATTTTGTAGCGGATATTAATGGTGTCTTTGCCGGAGGTGGAGACGTCTTCCCCCACGTTAACCGTGAGCGTTTCGTCCAGCGGATCGATCAGTCCGAGGTCCACCAGGAAGCTGCGGCCAATATACATGCCGATGCCGCTTAGCCGGCTTTCCGTGGAGCGCGCGTGGTCGGGGATTTGGCCGGAGGTGATCATTAGGATGATGTCCGACTGCTCCAGACTCGGCGTCGAGTTAAAGGTAATGATGGGGGCACTGGCCGTGCCGGTCACCCGCATTTGCAAATCATAGCCGTAGGCGCGGCCGCTGGCCGTCACGTTGAGCGTTGGCTCGTCGGGCTCATTCTGGCTAATCTCCACCGCACCACCATCAATGCGCAGCGTGGCAAAGGGAAACATCACAATGCCCTGTTCGAGCTCCGCCTGTCCATACATGAACGGATTGCGGAGCGGCCCGCGTAAATTAAAGTCCGCCGAAACCACGCCCTCAAACGTCGGCACGCGCACGCGCAGGAAGCGGTCGCCTTCGATCTGCAAATGCAGACGCCAGTCCGCCAAGGGCGCATCCTGAATTGAGAAATACGGAGGGCGCATCCCGCCGCCACCGGCCGCCGCGCCACCGCCGCCGCCTTGTTGGAACGACGCCAGGTCTTTCGTGAAGAAGCTCTCATTGAGCGTTAGCTTGCCCCCAATGGTGGTCACGCCTTCGTTATCGGTCTTCAAAGTAATCGCGGGCGTGCCACGCAAAATCATTCCTGGCGAACGCGCCAGCGGAACGT